>CAYUYD010000055.1:0-4567 GCA_964449105.1 uncultured Planctomycetaceae bacterium
ATTTTTTATTTTTTTCGCCACCCCCCTTTTTTGCGTTGACGTTTAAGCGCCGATTCGCGAACGGATGGACTGATTTCGGGTGCCACCCAACATCAATAAATCCTTGCCCCTGCCACCCGCCGATGGGGCTTATACATATTGTGCATTCCTCTACCCCAGGCTACCGCCTGGTGCTAATAAAGACGCTGCCGATGCGGCTGGGGAGTTTCTTGACTTTCACTGGTTATCACCCTATTGAATTAAGTAAGGTGTCTCCGGAACCAGGACCAAAACCGGAAAAGAATTAACTAATGTATCTGTCCCTCTATTTCCCCGTTTTTGAGGAAGGATGATAGAATGGCAATAAAATCTGATTGGCATATTCATACTAGAAATTCATGTGATTGCGCGTGTTTGTCTGTGGAGACGCTGCTAGCGTCAGCAAAGTCGCGTGGCATAAAGCATTTAGGGATTACAGATCATCTCCACACACAATTGAATTGGCCTGATATTGCTGCCAGTCGGTGCGAATTTGAAAGCGTCAAGCCGGACCCTTCATTTCATTTCGGAATAGAGGTCAGTTGCGTTTCGCAATGGGAACTCGACAAAATCGCCTCTGATTCATCTAAATATTCCGAGCATCTGTACGGTATTCGTGAAGGTGGCCCGGCGAATTCGGGGTTGGCAATAGCATTGACCCGTGAGAATATCGAGCGTTTCCAAATTGAATATGTGGTAGGTGGAACGCATTGGCCTATCTATGTCGAACCGACTCCTGATAATATGATTCGTGATTACCACAGGCAAAATATGTTTCTCGCTTGCCATCCGGACATAGACATAGTCGCCCATCCATGGTGGTGGATGGGTAAGTGGATGGACAGCGACGGTGTTTATCGAACCGACCCATGGCTGATGGATTTCAAGGTCATTCCGGTGTCAATGCATGATGAATTTATTGATGCCGTCACCCAAAATGGGAAAGTTGTAGAAATCAACCTTGCCGCGATGGTTATGAGTCCTTGTTATACCGCTAGGTTTAAACATCAATATTGTGAATATCTGGCGGATCTGCAGGCAAGATCCGTTAAATTGTCGATCGGCAGCGACACGCATACCCCCGCTAACCTATTCGAAATGGCTCCGGTGGAAGAAGTGCTCAAAAAGGCAGGGATAAATTGTAACAGCCTTTGGTGTCTTTCGCCACGCGACTAATCCATGGCCAGGCATCAATTACAACCTAGGAATAAGGGAATAGAGGGACAGCCGTGGGGTGGGTGCTCAGCACCCACGCAATCCATTTTTGTTCGCCTGCCTGTCGGCAGACAGGTGGGTGCAAGCACTCACCCTACGGCTTCGGCAAATCGCTTCACCCAGGTTCCGTGGACTCCCCGGAACTCCGAAGGTTTTTCTGGACAACCAGCCGGGCGGGGAGATATAAGCATCTATATAGGGATCCGTTGGAAGATGCCGAACGCAATTTCCAGTCTCCTTTTACCCTGTCATCGGAATGCCTGCCGTAACTGGAAGGTTACCGGCACACGGGAAGAAAATAGGTGTTTGAAGGCAAAACAGTTGCGGTTGTCGTGCCGTGCTATAATGAGGAGAGCCAGATCGGGCAGGTCCTGGAGACCATGCCCGATTTCGTCGATTGCATCATCGTCGTCGATGACGCCAGCACCGACGGGACGGCAGAGGTCGTTAATCGATACATCGCCTCCGAATCCGATAAAGCGACCCGAACGATACTGATTCAACTGGAGAAAAACCAGGGTGTCGGGGCCGCCATTATTGCCGGATACCGCGAGGCCATCCGCCGCAGAATCGACGTATCGGCCGTCATGGCAGGCGATGCCCAAATGGAGCCAAAACAACTCCGTTCGATCATTGCTCCCGTCGCCCACAACCAGGCCGACTATTCCAAAGCCAACCGTCTTTACTATCGCAGGCCTCTCTCGGAGATTCCCCTGCACCGCTACCTGGGAAACGCGTTCCTTTCCATGCTGACCAAGATCGCCAGCGGATACTGGCACGTCGCCGACTCGCAGACGGGATACACAGCCATCAGCCTCAACGCGCTGGAGACCATCGACCTTGATGGCCTGTACCCTCGGTACGGCTATCCCAACGACCTGCTGGTTCGGCTGAACGTGTACGACTTCCGCGTTACCGATGTGCCCCTCAGACCGGTGTACAACGTCGGCGAGCGGTCAAAGATGCGTCTGTGGAAAGTCGTCCCGACGATGAGTTGTCTTATCTTCAAGCGATTCTGCTGGCGGATGTGGCAGAAGTACGTTATCCACGATTTTCATCCGCTGGTGCTTTTTTATTTGGCAGGGATGCTGCTGGGGCTTATCAGCGCCGGCTTGTTTGTGCGGATGATCTGGCTGTGGATTGCTATCGGCTACATTCCCCCGCTAAATGCCCTGGCGTGGGGCTTTTGTGTTATCGCCTCGATGCAGTTCTGCCTGTTTGCGATGTGGTTCGACATGGAAAGAAACCGACGGTAAGGTTCGGGACGGCTTTGCGTCCGTTCGAACCGTTCCTGCGTTTCCAGAAACGAAAGGATTCCGCGATGACCGACAGTCAAACGATATGTGCCCGCTGCGTTTCGGATACAACCATTCCCGACATCCGCTTTGACGATAAAGGCGAATGTAATTTCTGCAGGATTCATGACACGCTGGTGAAAACATTCCCTTTGGATGACCGCGGGCGCGAGAATCTTGACCGGTTAGTCCGGAAAATCAAGGCTGCGGGGAAAGACCGGAAGTATGATTGTGTTGTCGGAATCAGCGGAGGAACGGATAGCACATATACTTTATATCTAGCCAGACAACTGGGTTTGCGCCCGTTGGCCGTTCACCTTAATAACACCTGGAACACGGATATCGCCGCCGAGAACACAAAAAAGGCCGTTGGGAAACTCGAAGTTGATTTACAGGAAATTCACTGTGACTGGGATGAGTTCCGCCGCTTGCAGGTGGCTTTTCTCAAAGCCTCCGTCCCCGATGCGGAAATCCCCACGGATGTCGCTATTCACGCAATCCTGCATAAGGTCGCCGCCGAGGAAGGCATACGCTTCGTCCTGAACGGTCATTCCTTCCGAACCGAAGGCATCGCCCCCATCGGTTGGACATATATGGACGGCAGGTACATAAACAGCGTTTACGGCATCTACGGAAACGGCAAATTGAAGCACTTTCCGAACCTGACAATGTCCAGGTTCGCATACTATACATTTATTAAACGCATCAAGGCCGTAGCATTTCTGAATTACTTCGATTACAGTAAGGAGAATGCGCGAAAGATACTGGAGAAGGAGTTGGATTGGACGTACTACGGCGGGCATCATTTCGAATCCATATACACTCGCTTCATCATTGTTCGCCTGCTGTTGAGAAAGTTCGGAATCGATAAGAGAAAAATCAACTTCTCTGCTCACATACGTTCCGGGTTCATGACCAGAGATGAAGCCCTGGAAAAACTGCGGGAAACCCCATCCATTGAAGAAAAGGACGTCAAATACTGTCTTGACCGGCTGGGGATAACAGACGGCGAGTTTGAAGAGATCATGCGGGCCGAACCAAAGAATTTCCATGACTATAAAACTTATTATTCCTTGTTAAAGGCTGCCAGGCCTCTGATTAAGGCGGCCTGCCGGTTAAACCTTATTTCCCCGGTCCTTTACCTGAAGTTTTTTAGTTGAGAAGCCCCCGGGAGGCATTGTGAAAACGCCGGACATTCCAGAATCACCCCCCACCACCTTGGGGCCCCAGGGGCCTGCAGGGCGGAAGAAGAGGAAAGCAGCAGCTGTTCTTCTGGCCGTGGTGAAATGGTCGATATTCCTGGTCGTTCTGTTCTTTGTCGGCCGGGAATTGGCCAAACAGTTCGGCAATGTTCCCTGGAGCGAAATTCGCCCCGATCCGCTTCTGGCAGCGATTGCGGTTGTCGTCGTACTGGCGGCGAAGTCGCTGTCGTTCCTTCTGTACGGGCTTCTGTTGAGGCGTTTGGGGAATTTCCCGGGCTGGCTGCCGATGATGTGTTCGGTCTGGACGTCGCAACTCGGAAAATACGCTCCCGGCAAGGTCGGCGCAGCGGTTGGGATGGTTTGGATGCTTCGGCGATATGGCGTACCGGGGCAACTTGCCGTCGGCGTGGTTTTCGTCATCGACGGTCTTTCGGTCATTTTAGGGATGATGGTCGCCGTTCCGCTGACATTATGGGAGCCTGTTCGTGTCAACCTTCCAATGGCGTGGCTGTGGTGTTCGCTGGCCATGGTCGTCGGGGTGGTGTGCCTGCATCCGCGTGTCTTCGGGGCAGTCGGAAACTTTCTGCTGCGAAAGTTCGGATATCAGCCCCTTCCGTCGCTGCCGAGGGTCCGCGACTACGTTTGGCCAATCGTTGTGATGCTTGTGCAGTTCGCCATGCTTGGGTTGGGTTACTGGCTGATGACTCGTTCTCTCATACCCGTGAGTGTTTCATGGCTGCCGATATTCATCAGCAGCGTGGTCATGGTGGTGGTAGCGGGTTTCCTTGCCTTTTTTGCCCCGGCAGGTCTTGGCGTTCAGGAAGGCCTGCTTCTAAT
>CAYUYD010000055.1:4577-5079 GCA_964449105.1 uncultured Planctomycetaceae bacterium
GGAACCATTAATCGGAGCAACCATAGCCGTTATTGCCGTGGCGATGCGCCTTGTGCAGGTGCTTTCGGACGTTTTGCTGGCGTTCCTCGGTCTGATAACCTTACGGCTAACGCGAAGCGTGCAGGCAGAACGGACTGTTGCGGAGCAGAAACAGTGACGTTCCTCTTCGACCTTGCTCATCCGGCGCATTTTCACCTTTTCAAGCACGTGATGACGGCGCTGCGAGACGCCGGACACGACGTCGAGATCGTGGCGCGCCAAAAGGACTGCCTGCCCCAATTGCTGGACCAGGCCGGTTGGGACTATCACGTTTCTCCGCGGAAAAGCACCTCTTTTACCGACATAAGCATCGAGACGATAAAGGCGCTGGTCAAGGTCGCCTCCCTGGCCTGCCGGAAGCGGATTGAACTGATGCTTGGAACGTCCGTCGTCATCGGACCTGTGGCGAGGCTGATGGGATCGACTTCCATCGTCTTCAACGAAGACGATTTCGCCGTAGCGC
>CAYUYD010000055.1:5089-11361 GCA_964449105.1 uncultured Planctomycetaceae bacterium
CTTTACCCGATTTGCATATTCGCCGGCGGACTACGTCGTTACGCCAAGGTGCCTGGCGAAGGAGGGACACGGACACGGACGCAAACACATAACCTATCAGGGATATCACGAACTGGCCTACCTGCACTCAAATCGTTTTCATCCGGACGCCGGCATCCGAAAGATGCTCGGAGTGAAGGACGACGAAAGATATTTCCTGGTCCGGCTGGTTGCCCTGACGGCCCATCACGACAGGGGCGAGAAAGGCCTCAGCACGGACCAGGCGAGGATGGTGGTGCAGCGGCTGGGGCGACACGGGCGGGTATTCATCTCCGCCGAAACTGTGATAGCCGAGGACCTGCGCCGGCACCTTCTGCCGACGCCGCCCGGGCGAATCTTCGACGTCCTGGCCTTTGCCGACATGTTTGTCGGCGACAGTCAAACCATGCCCGCCGAGGCCGCCGTCCTCGGAACGCCCGCACTGCGGTGCAGCACGTTCGTCGGACGTCTGGCGTACCTGGAGGAACTGGAACATCGCTACGGCCTCACAAAGGGCTTCAGACCGGAGAATTTCGACAAACTGCTGGAACAGATTGAATCCTGGGTGTCGCAGCCGGACCTGAAAGACCAGTGGCGGAAAAAACGCCGGGCAATGATGGCGGAATGCGTCGATCTGACGCAGTGGATTCTCGACCTGATTGATCGCCTCAAAAACCGCAAGAGGCCCGGACCGGTATGAACCAAAACGAAAGCACAGAGCGTTACTTCGACCGTATCGCATCCGGTACGGAAGCGAAGGCGTGGGCCGGAAACGTGGATAAGTGGGATGTTATCGAACCCCTCTTCGATAATGCGCCCGCCGATGCAAAAGTCCTCGAATGCGGCGCCGGTACCGGCATGTACACCGTCAGAATGCTCCGGCAAGGCTGGCACGTTACGGCTGTTGACCTTTCGGAAGAGGCGCTTCGAGTCAACCGCCGGATCGCCGAGACACACGGCGTCGGAAAGAACCTGACCACCGTCCGGGGGACGTTTGAAGAAGCAGCCCGGAAGGCGGGGCAGACCTTCGACATTGTGGCATACTTCAAGACGCTGCATCATTTCCCGGACCTTTCTTCGGTCCGGGATGCAATCGTCCACGGATATGAAGCGGTCAGGCCCGCGGGGATGCTGGTCGGCCTGGAACCCAACGGGGACTGTCCCCTGTGGCGACCGGGCCTGTTGATGGAAGGCATTCATCCAAGGGGAGGCAAACCGGTCTGGGAGATGGAAAAGGGGCTGCTTATGATAACGCAGCGCAATTTGTCCCGAATCTTCCGCCAACTTCCCTGTGCGCGATGGGAGTTTCGATGGGAATATCTGATTCCGGCATGCCTGGGACGTCGGATTCCCCGCACGGCCCGGCTCCTGAACCGGTTGCTGTGCCGAACGCCTCTGAAACGGTGGGCGTTTAATCTGACATTCCGCGTGTGGAAAGGGTCGCCATAAAGGGCCTATTTGCAACCGGTCGGGACGGCGACGTAGATAATCTGGTAACTCAGGACAGCCGGCGCCGGCACCCGCAATCCATACAGGGACGCGCCGCAACCCACGGTCCTGACGACTCTGTAGCCGGTCTTCTCAAGCATCCGCCACATCCACCGCGGACTCATCAGGAAAAGGTGCTTATCCGTGTAGAAATACCGCCGCAAACACAGGCATTCAGCCAGGACAATCGGAAGGCCTAAAGGATTGGGCGCGGAAAGAATCAATCGCCCATCGGCGACGATGTGTTCGCGCACTTTTCGAAGCAGGTCATAAGGCCTCTCGACGTGCTCGACCAGTTCTCCCATCAGGACGCTGCCGAAACGCTGACCCGACAGAACCGTCTCGATGGAATTCGCGTCGCCCACAACGTGTTCCGTGTACGGCGGCAGGACGGTCATCTCCTCCATGTCCAGCCCGACTACCCGCCTGCCTCGCAGATAGGGATTAGGCATGGCGGCGCAGCCGATGTCCAGAATGGCCTCGCCGACAGCCAATTTGGCCATTGCTCGCAGCCTGCGTCGCTCGTACCGGTTCATTGTCTGCATGTCCTGAAACACCGTCTACGGCGCTGGAACGAATGATTCTCCGTCAATAAAGAAATCCTGACTCAGCCGGTACAGAAACAAACTCGAACACAACAAACCCGGGGTTCTCATAAACTTTCTTCAAATATGGGCGGGTGTGCAACTTCTCGACGAAATCCCGTGCATAGCCGCCGGCATGGTCGCCTTCCTTCTGCCTGTCATAGGTGCGCCGAAGGGGAACGGCTATGTAAGTAACGCGGAAATACTCCAGTATGGCCACCCGCTGTTCGTCCGTCGCATCGCTCATAAAGTAGGCCATATTCAAAACTTCCCACATGAAAGGCCGACCGGTCTGATTCGTCAGAACCTGCTCGGGGAACATGACCCGCGCCTCTTTGGGTGTGTTTTGGCGTATCCAGGCGTAACCGGCCTTATCCCATTCCGAAATGTGGCGCATACGACAGATATACCCTGCTGAAACAACGACCTGAAGCACAAGTCCCGTAATGATGAAGACCTTAAGCCAGACAGGAAAACGCCACCGCGCCAAGGCTTTAGCGCCGAGTAGAACCAGCACAAGAACGGCTGGAAACGCATATCTCACCTGCGTACACCCGGTAGGGACAAACACCAAGACGAACCCCGCCGTCGCCATAAGGAAACACGCCCACAACCATCTTGAGCGGACGTCCCAGGCCCGAAACAACGCCAGCACTGCGCCGATCAGAAGCCCAACACCCAGTTGGCTGACCAGGTCCCTGGGCTGGATGATCGTCTGCGGTTTCCACAGCACGTAGTTCGCCGGCAACGACACTATGGCAGAACTCGCGATTGCCGGCACGTCGGGCATGCGCATAACGACCTGCCCCATCATGTTGCCATAGACGGAAAATCGCCAGGCGAGGTCGCATCCGAAGACTACCGCAACCGGCACGGCAACCATTGCCGCCGAAGCAAGCCGACGCTTCCACGTCGGGCCGGCCCACCAGGCTGCAAACACAACCGCCCAGGGGGCAAGCGAAAGCATGTTCATCTTTGTGAAATACGCAGCGGCCATAACGATGCCGCACCAGAGAAAGTTCCTGCGCCAAAGCAGCAACATCGCCAACGCCGAGACCGCAATCCCCGGAACATCCTGATACAGCACGATGCTGTAGGCGCAGACCATCGGCATCGTCGCGACAATCAACCACGCCCAACTCGCCTCGGACAGACCCCAAATCCTGCGCGCGAGAAAATATACGCTCAGCACCAGCAATACATAGAATCCGGCATGATAGAACTGTGCCAATGTCTGCGATTCCGTCCCCGCAACCGTCCAAAGGACGGCCAGACCGGCGTGCCACAGGGGCGTCCCCGAAAACGGCACGACCTTCTGACGACCCGGCGGAAAGAGGGAGTCATATGGAACACGCCCGCCGGTCTGAGCATAGGCGCGGACGTGACGGATGTGCGGATTCTCATCCCCCATGCAGATGTCGCTCAGCGACCCCGCCGTCGCCAGCATCCCTCCGGCGAGGATACTGACCAAAACAACGATCAGAGGCCTGAACTCCAGTCGGCTGGATTTAGGCGAACGGACCAACACCCCTGTCGAAACCACCTCGGTATTCACACGCAACGCCTTTCTGTCAGCACGATAACGACAAATCCGACCTGCCTGCCGGCAGGCAGGAACGCCACGGTATTATTGGGACTTCAATGGCAAGAATCAACCTCAAATAGTACTTGTCGCCTTGTCATCAATTCCGGTCGCACCTGCATGCCTACTTGCTGCCTGTGATGAGCGGCAGTACAATCCGCCCTGATGTACATAATTGGTATTATGCGCGTAGCACTATTGCGGAAATAGCAAAATCTATGGTCAACAAGAATTGTCTAACACAGGTATCTGATGAGTTTCCCCTCCCTTCGGCGGGCTGGCTGGGCGATTTTCCCCCGCGCAAGTGGCACTTGCTGCTGGCCGGCGTGTGCATCGCGGCGGTCTATCTGGTCGGTGTTACGGGCCAATGGTGGCCTACGCCCGACAGCGCCCTGTACCTGGGTCTGGGACGCTCGCTGGCAGAAGGCGACGGCTACCGCTTCAACGGCTTGGTCCACAACATCGTTACGCCCGGGCTGCCGATGATCCTGGCCGGGCTGCGAATAATCTTTGGAGATGGCTTCTGGGCGCCGAACCTCTTCATGGCCCTGTGCGGACTGACCTCGCTGCTGATGGCCTATCTGACCGTTGCCCGACTGAGCGACCGCCGCATGGCACTGGCTGTGGCGCTGGCGACGGCATTGTCACATACGTACTTCTTCAACTCTCACCGCATACTCACTGATACGCCTTTCGTAGCCATATTCTGGGCGATCCTCTATACCTACATCCGTTACCGCTCCGGAAGCACCCGGTGGCTCATACCGATGGGGCTTTTGACTGCGGCAGCCATCGCCGTCCGCGCGCCGGGGGTAATGGTTTTAGGGCCGCTGGCAATAGGCCTCATGCTGGACCGTCCATCTCCCGCAGGCCCGCGTCGGCGGCGGATTCCAAAAGGGCTGCTGGCCGGCGCCGTAATCCTGGCGGTCATTGCCGCCGTGGGCAGCGGGTTCTATATGCTGGCTCAGGCCGCCACCGGGAAGACGCCGCTGTACGTCGGCAGCCTCCTGTCGCAGGCGAAGGCGGGCGGATGGGCGCATTATCTCCAGAACCTCCCACTTGGACTGATGCAACTTCCCCTGACGGTCTCGGAAATGCTCACCAGCCAGGAGACGTATTTCATCGGCCTGCCCGCCCTGCTGCTTATAATCGTCGGCGCCGTCAGCCTCTGGAGACGCGGACAAAGATTCGTCCTGCTCCTTGTTTTGATGAGCGTTCTGGCCCTGGCCTTCTGTGGAAGAGACCAGGCGATCCGCCCCCGCTACCTTATGCCCCTTCAGCCGCTGCTGCTGCTGGCGTTGATGGAAGGCCTATGCTGGAGTATAAGGCGATTTTACCGCCCCGCCGGGGCAAAACTGCTGCTGAAGGCGGTTGGTGTTCTGGTCGGCGTGATCATCGCGTGCAACGCGCCGAAACTGCTGCGCAATGCCGTCTATTACAGTTACCTCAGCCACACGCCGCGATATTACCAGGTTGTCAATGACGGCGAGTTCGCCGAGTTGTTCGAGGTGGCGGAGATAATCCGCCATGGCCATTCCGACGGCCGGCCGGTGGCGACAAATTCCGATGACTTGTCCGTCCTGCACTTTCTCGGCGAGCGGGTAATAACGCCTTTTCCGAAAACCGCACGCCTCAGTCCCGCCGATACAGAAAAAATCCACCATTTCGTCACCTCGCGCGGCGATTTGAAATTCATCGTCCTGGACGTCGAAAAGCAAGGTGGCGGCGAACCATTCCACCGGCGATTGAAGGAACTTTTTGAAAACACCCCCAGCCTGAAACTCCAGCATGATGGAAAGCGTTATCGAGTGTATGAGAAAGTTGCGTTGTAACCGGAACGTGGCATGGCCTTCTCGACCGTGATTCCTTTTTCACGGGCGATCCCGCCCATACTACCCAAAGCCAGGATTCCCCGAACTTCGCGCGGCGGGTCTCCTGACCCGCCGCAAGATGCGCGCAAACGTGAAAATTTATGGAACAAACAGGGTGGTTCTGCGTCTATTATGGGTAGAGCCGGCGACTGAAAGGCCGCCGGAAAAATATTTTCTCCATCCGAAAGGAAGAAAATGAAGCACGTCAAACTGATCGCGATATCGGCAACTGTTCTGATTGGTTCGTTTTTCGTAGTATCGGCATGGGGCGAGAAACAGGACGTCGAATCACTGCGTACCAAGGCCGCCAAACTCAACAAAGACGGCAACTACAAGGAGGCGTAGGAAGTTTATTCGAAGATCGCCCTGGACCCGACCGACGACCCGAAGCAGGTCGGCAATGACATGAACGCCGCCGTCAACTGCCTGCAGCAACTCAACCGGGTCGTCGAGATAGACGATTTCCGCGAGAAGGTCGTCGCCGTTCACGCCGGCAACTGGCGGCTGATGTGGGCTGCGGCGCAGAGTTATATGGATGTG
Organism: uncultured Planctomycetaceae bacterium; assembly: GCA_964449105.1. Taxonomy (GTDB): domain Bacteria; phylum Planctomycetota; class Phycisphaerae; order SM23-33; family SM23-33; genus JAUWNJ01. The sequence continues at coordinate 11,173 of CAYUYD010000055.1, forward strand.
GCGCACTACGGGGCGATAGTGGCCGGCAAGTTCGAGCGAGGCGAACACCGAGGCGGAACCGCCCGCTACGTCAACGCGTTCGAACGCGACAGGGTCCGCGCACTGCAACTTATGCAGCAGGCAATGGACAAGACCGCCGGCGAGAACGACGGCGGCGCGCTGTCGGAATTTTACCTGTCGTTCGCACGG
>CAYUYD010000056.1:0-11331 GCA_964449105.1 uncultured Planctomycetaceae bacterium
TCGATTCCGATGGGGTTGCCGAGGCCGCTCCACTGGCCCGCCCAGATTATCGGATTGGCGCCGTCCCGGCAGGCGATGCAAATCCACACGCCCAGAGCAAGGTTGGCCGCCACTGCAATCGGCGCAAACAGCTCCGCCAGGCGTGAAAACACCTTCACGTGAGAGAAGATAGCGATCAGAAACGCCGCACCAAGCGGAATTCCCACCAGCAGTGGCACAATTTCCTTCATTGTGGTTTTCAGCCTCTCAGATTACGTATGTCATTCATGTCAAAAGTTCCGTACTTTTCGTAAAGCCGAATCGCCAGCGCCACCGCAAGCGCCGTAACGCTCAACCCGATAACAATGCTCGTAAGCACCATCGCCTGCGGGAGCGGGTCCACCGCCCGCGCCGCCAGATCCGCCGGAGACTGACCCTCAACCAGAATCGGAGGCATACCGCCTTTGCGATAACCAACCAGCACAAGCAGAAGGTTGACGGCGTACTGCAAAATGGCGATGCCGATGATGATCTTGACGATGTTCTTCTTGGCAACCAGCGCGTACACGCCGATCAGGAGCAAACCGAAGGCCAGAATATATATAGCAATTCCCATATCACCCGTCCTTTTTGAACATCGCAGCCCGACATCCGAGAACCAGCGCAAGGAAGATGCCGATTAGCCCGGCTGCAACTTTCAGCGTAATCGCAGCGTTCATTATCAGGATTGTCCCGCCGCTGAAAAAATCGTGAACCTTGCCCGGCGGAAGGAAGTTTTTGAAAAAACCGCCTCCAACGACGACAGATCCCAACAGCGCAACAACCAGGAAGGCAAACGCACCAATCCCCTCCAACATATGGCAGTGCTGCTCTTCCATTAACTCCCTGGCCCTGTCGCCCCCAAAGGCCAAAAGCAGCATGACGACCCCTGCCATGATAATGACCCCGCCGGCAAAACCGCCGCCGGGCGCCAGATGACCGGTAACCGTTACGTACAGGCCGTACAGCATGACGAATCCGCCAAGCAGGCCGGTAATGTTTCGGACAATGGATGACATTCCCTTCATGACGGTTCAGCCTCTTTGGCGTTTTTCTTCCGCCCTACCCTTCTAAGAACCACGTATCCGCCGAGAATGGCTGCGAAAATAACCGTAGCCTCTCCGAGCGTGTCATAGGCGCGGTAATCCAGCAGGATTCCCATGACGGCATTGGCGGATCCGGTATCCTCTGCGCACCTTGTCAGGTATTGCGTGCTGACGCCGGTATCGGCGGCGCTTCCCATCACGGGTTCTCCGAAGACCGGCATACTGCCCTCGGACGCGCCCATTCCACCGGCGGCAAAGAACACTGTTACCAAGAAGACGCTGCCGGCCAGGAGAACCACCGCCGTTCGCAGCGTATCCTGCGGCGTCTGGCGCGAGGTGTCCTTGCGCGTCATGATCATGCGAATCAGCAGTACGAGCGTGATGACCTCGACCAGCACCTGCGGAAACGCCAGGTCCGGCGCTCCGGCCAACAGGTCGATCACCGACAGGGCGAAACCCGCCGCCCCGACGGCGATGACCGAACTGAGCAGGTCGCTGGACTCCACGGCAATCAGCGCCGCTATGACCATGAAGACAATCAGCATCAGGATGAAAAACTCTATCGTCACGACGCTGCGCCTCCCGTTATTAACAGATACACGAGTATTACCGCCAGACCAACGATACACCAGGATATGTAGAGACTTATTAATCCGGTATGCTGGGCTCGCAGCAGGTTGACGAACGTCCCGCCGAACCGCCCGAACCAGTGATACGGGTCCATCGCCCCGCCTTCGCCGTGCTTCAGTAACGTCCCCAAAACAGGTAAACGGCGGACTGTCTCGTAGAAGCCCGTTCCGCGAATGCGGAAACGGTCGTCGCCCGTGCCGATTTCACCGGAGAGGAACGGCCTGACGATACGCCTCGTCTTCGTAGCAGCGAAAATGATCAGCAGCACCATCCCGCCGAAAATACCTATCAGGATCAGCCCCAGCGCTACGGATGGGCTCCACAGACCGCCGGCGCCGGTTGTTACCACCTTGTCGGCGACAGCAACGGCCCCGGCTGCATTGGGATAGGCGGTCTCGACAGCAGGAACTAACACATTCCCGGTTATTATCTGGGGATACAGTCCCAATATGACACAAGCGACTGCCAGCACGATCATGGGCGCCGTCGTCCAGAAACTTTCTCCTCCACCCCTGACTGCCGACGAAGCACCGGTGGGCGGGCGTGAAAGGAACGCCGAATAGATGACCTTGACGAAACTCGCCAGCGTCAGAGCGCTTCCGAAGACCGCCACTATCAAAAGTGTAACACCCAGCCCGCTGTGGAGTTCCAGCGCACCCTGGTATATCAGCCACTTGCTTACGAACCCGTTGAAGGGTGGGACGCCGGAAATGGCCGCCGCTGCAATTGCTCCGCAGATGAAGGTAATCGGCAGCCGGCGCGCCAGTCCGCCCATATTTTCAATCTCGTCCGAACCTGCCGCCCTGCCGACGTTGCCGCTCATCAGGAACAGGTTCGACTTGTAAATGGCGTGGTTGACCATGTGGAACAGGCCGCCGATGACGCCCACCGCCGTACCCGTTCCGATACCGAGGACCATGTACCCGACCTGGCTGACGGCGTGGAAAGACAGCAGTCGCTTGAGATTGTGCTGCACCATTGCCATAAAGACCGCAGAGATTATCGTTACCGCCCCGATAATCATCAGGACGACCTGCATGGTCGGGTCAGGGCGGAAAACGTCCAGCGCTACGCGGGCCAGCAGGTAAATGCCAAGCAGTTTGTCCAGCGCAGCGGGCAGATAAGCCATAACCGGCACCGGCGCATCCGCAGCGGCAGCGGGTATCCAGGTGTGCAGCGGGACAGCCCCTGCCTTGGCCAAAGCGGCTATCAGCAGCAGAACATAGATCGCATAACCCATCCAGCCCAACTGCCCAACCAACATGGGCGATGCGGAGGCAGGAAGGGCAAGATTGTACAATGGCATTCCCGGCTTTACGTCCAGGGCGAACATCAGCGCCACCGCCAGCATCAGGCAGGCGTCGGCAAAACCGAGAATGGCGTAAGTCTTGGCCGCCCCTTTCTCGCAACCGGCCTTTCCCTGATTGAGCATAAGAAACAACATCAACGTTACCAGTTCCCATCCGACCAGCAGGACGAAGAAATTGCCCGCCCATCCGACCATGCACGCGCCCGCCAGGGTCCAGATGAGGTAGGCGTAGAATTTCCCCTCCCAGTACTCCCCTGTCATGTGGCGGAATGAATAGATGGCAATGAGAATCGTAAATACCGCTGCGCCTATTGCTGCAAGACTTCCCAGATATGTGGCGGAAAACCGGACATCCAGGATTACGCGGCCAAGGTCCAGACTGAACAGGGACGGAAAGTCCGCAGGCACACACGCTGCGATCTTAGTGCCCATCGCTATGACCCATACCCCCGCTGCAAGCGCAAGGACTTTGCCCACAACCGGCATGATGCGCGAAAACAAATATGCCGCGATACCAAAGGCCAAAACCGCCAGAATCGGCTGGGCCGCCAGATTATTCCAAATTTCCATCATGCCCTATACCTGCTTGCGAATCCGCTCCGTTTTTTCCTGCGAAAGTTTTACCAGCTGCGCAAAGTCGAACATTTCCTTTCCGCTTTCGGCATCGACGGCGGTGCACATCCGCTCCGTACACGAATAGCACGGGTCCACGCTGGCCAGCGTAATGGCTACGTCGGCGATGTCGGCGCCGATGCAGGAGGCCTTGAATGTCGGAACGTTATTGTAACTGGGAGCGCGAATCTTGTGGCGGACCGGATAGTTCGACCCATCCGACCGGACGTAGTGGAACGTCTCGCCCCGCGGGGCCTCGACGTGTCCGACTGCCTCGCCGGCGGGGATATTCTCGACCTTTGCGTCAATCTCTCCGCCGGGGATGTCGCGAACGGCCTGCTTGATAATCTTAATCGCCTCCAGTGTCTCCAACAGGCGGACCTTCGCCTTGGCGAAGACGTCGCCGGTCTCCTCGACGAATACCTTCCAGTCGATGCGGTCGTAGGCTGCGTATGGGTCGTCGCGCCGGACGTCGATGGGCATGCCCGACCCGCGCCCGGTAGGTCCGCAAGCGCCGTATGCGTAAGCGTCAGCTTTGGAAAGGACGCCGACGCCCTTCAGCCGGGCGTGCAGAACGGGATCATCGACAACCGCCGCCGTGAGCATTTCGATCTGGCCCCTGGTGGAGGTAACGAGGCGGTCTATTTCCTTGAGGTGCTCGTCGCTCATGTCCCGCCGGACGCCGCCGACCTTGCAGTTGGCGTAGTTGACCCTGCTGCCCGTGGCAATCTCAAGCGCCTCCATCGTCGGCTCGCGGTATTTCCACGCCCACATGAACACCGTGTTGTATCCGAGGAAATGCCCGGCCAGGCCCACCCACAACAGGTGCGAGTGAATCCGCTCAAGTTCGTTGACGATCGTTCGCAGGTACAGCGCCCGTTCGGGAACCTTGACATGGGCGATATCCTCGACCGCCTGGACGTACGCCAGCGGATGACTGGCTGAACAAATCCCGCAGACGCGCTCGACCACGAAGGGAACCTGGTCGAATGTCTTTGACTCGTTGAGTTTCTCGATACCGCGATGGGTATAACTGATGCGCACGTCCACATCGACGACCCGCTCGCCGTCGAGGTAAAGTTGGAAAAACTCGGCCTCCTCCTGGAGCGGGTGGAAAGGCCCGATGCTGATCATTGATTTATGACTCATGGCAAGGCCTCCTCCGGCGCAGGCGGGACCGGCGGCAGCGGCGGACGATCTTTAATCTGGTCGAAATCCTTCCGCAGTGGATAGACGCCATCAGGCCAGGAATCGTCGAGGATTAATCGGCGCATGTCGGGGTGATTGCTGAAATTCACGCCGAGCAGGTCGTGCATCTCCCGCTCGATCCAGTTGGCTGCCGGTACGTCGTTGGCGATTGAGTCCAGCGTAATATCAGGACCGGCGGCGAGAACCTTAAGCGTTACCACCGCTCCGGCCGGCTCGAAGGCCCAATGATACAGCACGTCGATACCATCGCGGACGTCAATACCGGTGGCTGTGGCGAAGCGTGCGCCGTCCATCTTGAATATCTTCTGGGCCACTTCGACCGTCCTGTCGGGGTTTATCCGGGCAAACCCGCGGCGGTCGTCGCACTGCTCGACGGCAATCACCGCATCGCCCAGCGACGCCAAGACATCGCCGACAAAACCTTTCAGCGGCACACGAGTCTGACTTTCAGCAACAACTCCACTCATAACTAATCCCTAGTCCCAAGTCCCTAGTCCCTGGTTTTACAATGTTTTTATTAACTCCATCGCCTTGACGGCGGCGGAAATCATCGCCTCCGGTTTTGGCGGGCAGCCGGGAACGTAGGCGATTATTGCGTTCGGATCGACCGCTCGAATGGCGACGTCCACGGTGGTGCCCATGTGGTAGGCCTCGGTAAAGATGCCCTGCGCGCCCGCACACGAGCCGATGGCCATCACGACGCATGGCTTGGGCGTCTGTCGATAGACTTCCTGAATCCGAGGCTGGGCCTGACGCGTGCACGCGCCGGTAACTGCCAGCACGTCGGCGTGCCGGGGCGTACCGACAAGAATCATGCCAAACCTCTCAATGTCGTACTTGGGCGTCAGCAACTCCAGCACTTCAATGTCGCAGTTATTGCACGCGCCGGTGTTGACGTGATAAACCCAAAGCGACTTCCGCAATGCCCAGTTTTTCAAAGCCATTTTATTGCCCAGGACTTACCCAAATAAGCCAGCACAACCGCTGCAATACCCATCGGCGCTACTCCAAACCAGAAGAACCTCATTATCTGGTCTATCCTCATCCGGGGGTTGGTGTTGCGAATCAGCGTTACAAGCGCAACCAGCAGGACATACTTTCCGATGAATGCCGGGATTCCCCAGCTGGTCGTCTCCATCCCGCCCCAGAACACCGTTATCAGCAGAAGCGGCATCACCGCCAGCATCATCGCCCTTCCGAGGTAAATTATCGCCAGCGGCGCGCCGGAATACTCGACGTACACGCCGGACATAATCTCGCACTCGGCCTCGGCTGTGTCGAACGGAACCTGCCCGAGTTTGGCCTGCATCGCCAATATCGCCAGAATCATCGCAATGACGCCGGAGATGCTGTAGAGCGTGACCGTACCGGATGACGCTATCGGTCCCAGTTGCAGCGTCCAGTCGGTGCGGATTATCGCCACAAGCATCGCCAGGAAGAACGGTAACTCGTATGAGAGGACGAGTTTCATTTCCCTGCTTGCGCCGACGGCTGCGTGCGGGCTGCCCGATGCGCTCGCGCCCAATATGGTCATAAGCGGTGGGATAAGCAGCAGATACACCACGACGATAAGGTCGCCGACAAACCCGCTTTCGGGCGACAGGACAGCCGACCACAGCATCGCAGCCACCAGTCCGGACGCCGCCAGTCCAATCGCCGGAGCGATAAGGAAGCCCGTCCCGCGCGCGGTGGACGGTACGAGCGTTTCCTTGTAGAACAGTTTAAGAACATCGGCGACGGGCTGATACCACGGCGGACCTTTGCGCCACTGGACCATAGCCGTTACCTTGCGGTCGAACCATCGCAGGTACAGACCGAGCGCCAGCGTGCCCGCAGCCGCAACAATGTATATCCCGATTATTGCAAAAGCGTTCATTCTCGCTACCTTCGTTTGAAGCGGTCCTTACCGGTTGTCCGCCCGCCGAGGACGAGCAGGTTTGAAGCGTCGGCCTCGTGCTCGTCGGCGAACTGAAGCGCCCCTGCCGGGCAGGCGGCTACGCATCGCGGAACCGCTCCGTTGCCCGAAACAATCCTGTCGGCGCACAGGTCACACTTGGCGATCTGCCTTCGCGTAACCTCATTGGGCAGCACGCCGAACGGGCACGCCCGTGCGCACGACCCGCACCCGACACATCGGGCCAATCGTCGTCGAACTATGCCGTCATTATCCCGAATCATCGCCTCGACCGGGCAGACGTCCACACACGGAGCGGCCTTGCATTGCCGGCAGATCACAGGCAGCAGCGCCGGACCCCGGCGGGCGGACTGAATCGCCGGCATGCCGTTATGGCTGTAATAACACGCCGCCGCACACGAACCGCACTCTATGCACCGGTCCATGTCCAGCAGAACACGTTTTACAATCTGTACGCTCATTTCTGTGCCTTCACCAGTTCGACAGTCCTGACGGCGACGGTCGCCGGGCAGGAGATTACCGCGTCGCTTTCGGAATAAATAACGTACGGGATAAGCCTGCGTGCTTCAGGGAAACTTTCGGAAATCGCCAGCACCGCCGGCGCAACGTGCCTGACGACCCGCAGGCGGGCATATGTCTTGTGCGATTCGGTTTCGACCTCGACCGCCGCCAAATCGGACAGTCCCATTTCGCCGGCATCGGAAGGGCATATGCGAATTTCCGGCAGCGGCATGGCCTGACTCTGCCAGCCCGCAGCGGCGGGCAACGACCCTTCGGCATGTCGAGCGGCCTGACGGGCGAAAACGAGCACCCTGCCGTCGGGCGGCAAGGCACTGTTCATCACCAAAGACTCGGCCTGGCTGATGCGGTCAGTCGGCGGCAACTTACCGCTGAATCGAGCAACCTTCGCTCCCGCAGCCTCAGCCAGCGTCCGCAGAAGTTCACTGACCGTCGGCACGCCCGCCGGCGGAGGCATCAGAGCCTCGACTTTGGTTGTTCGGACGCCTGCCTGCAAAAAAGTCCCGCCCATCTCGCACGCCAAAGCCACCGGCAGAACGACCTCCGCCGATTCGGTAGTCCGATTCGGCAGCGCCGCTGCTGCAACGGCTACCGCAGGCCCATTCCATCCGAGCATACCCAGTATGTCCACACCAAGCGATACTCGAACGCTGTTGCCCGGTTTCATTGCTTCTGCCAGAGAAATCAACCCCAGGTGCTTCCTGACCCGTACGGCAGCGAGGGCGTTTGCACCGATTGTCTGTGCTGAAACTCCCCCACCGTGGGATTTCGCCAGTTCGCCCGCCCTGTAGCCGATGCTTTTCCAGATTGCACTGCGACCTGCTTCCGCCGAGATAATCACGCCCAGCCTCTTACATCCTTCAATAGCCGACGCAACTTCGCCGCCGACCAGCGCGTCCGCTTCCCCGCCGGGTCTGCATGTAATCCGCCGGGTTGCGAATTTCAGCGTAACGCCCCCGCCGGCGTCGATTACCACCAGCGGCGATCGCCGATGCTGCGACAGGGCGTCCATTACGCCGCGGGCGCATCGCGGATTAGCGGCGAACGCGTCGCCGACAATTACAAAACCGTCGCAGCCGGGCAGGTCGTCATCAGCCAACCAGGCCGCCTCTGAAGCGTCGATACCCAGCAGGAGTTGCTCATCCTCCGGTGAGACAACGCAGCACAGCCGGACGCCGTCCCAGGCTGCAACTATTTCAGCGGCGGCGGCAATTTCTTCCAGAGGCAGGTTCCCGTCTATCAGCACTGTCGTATTGCCGCTCATACGCCTGGCCGCTGTGGTAATATCGGCGGATCGGCGCAATCGGCGCGGCGAGGACAGAAGTTCCCCAAGGGCCGAACCGCGAGGACACAAACCTGCTCCTGCCTCGGCTGGATACTCAATGACCGGAATGTCAGGACCCTTCCATCCTAACTCCAGAGGGCACATCGCCGGGCATAAGGTGCAGCAGGTCAGATTATTCTGATTGGAAGAATTCATCATTTGCTTGATATTATGTGTCCCGTGAACGCCCTTAATGTCTAATGTCTAATGACCAATGTCTATTCAATGACTAATGTCCAATGTCTAACCGCTTCCGGCGCTGCGAAAGATCGAAACAAAAATAAGGTGGAGTTCCTTTGCTTCCTGCCATAACGGTCTTGCTTCATCTTTCAATTCCGGCACTGCCGCAACAATCATCCTTATCCAGTGTTTGGTCTCCCGAGCCTCTTTCTTGCAGGTGCCGATCTTGTTTCTGAAATCCCTTTTCGATACACCGTCGTCAGCCTCACAATAGTTGGCCCCGACGCTTGTTCCGGCTCTTACCAGTTGGTTAATCAGTGATATCGTTACAGGGTTATGGGGTACTTTCTTCGCAAAGGCTATCACTGCCTGGCCAAAGCGAGCCGTTCTCTCCTCAAGGTCATATTCCTTTTTGTCTTCGTCGTCTCTTGGGATTTTTTTAGACATTAGTCATTGAACATTCATTAGATATTGGTCATTAGACATTAGACATTTTTAAAACACATTCGGGTAATCCTCAATAAGCGAATACTGCATATCAGGCCCGTCTTTACAGAGGTAATGCGGACCGATGTTGCACCGGCCACACTTTCCCATTCCGCAACTCATCCGCCGGTTCATCGAAAGATAAATCTGTTCCGACGTAAGTCCCTCTTGCATCAGGGTTTGAGTCGTGAACTTGAGCATTATACTGGGTCCGCAGACAAAGGCGGCGCAGTTGGACCGGTCAATGTCCATATCCTTTAATAATGTGGTAACGACGCCGACGTTGCCGTTCCAGCCCGGTTCGGGCCTGTCTATGCTGCATGTGAAGTCCACCTTTTCCGTACCGGCCCATTCATCGTACTGCCTTGCATAGAGTAATTCGTCGGTGCAGCGTGCGCCATACTTGATGCTGACCCGTTTTACGCGGTCTATTCGGGCAAGCAGTGCGTAAATCAGCGCCCGCAACGGTGCAAGCCCGACGCCGCCGCCGACCACAAGCACCTCCTTGCCGTCGAGTTTATCGACAGGGTATCCCTTCCCGAAAGGCCCGCGAAGACCAAGCATCTGTCCGGCGGTGCATTCGTGGAGGCGGTCGGTCAATATACCGGTCTTGAGAATGGTAATGGCGATCCGCTCCGGTTCCAGCGGGCTGGAAGACGGCGTGAACGGGCCTTCGCCCACTCCCGGAAGGGTCAGTTGGGCGAACTGACCGGCCTTGAAGCAGTATGGGCTGGCCGGTTTCAGCACCAGCGTCTTAATCGTCGGCGTTTCGTCGATTACCTCGACGAGTTCAGCCATTTCCGGTTCGTATGGATTCTCTGAATTCACTTCTTCAGGTCCTCAACCACTTTGCGAATGTCAATCCCGCCTGGACATGCGTCCACGCATCGGCCACACCCGACACAGCCGAGCATTCCGTACTGTTGGGGCGAATATACAAACTTGTGCAGAACGCGATTTGCCAGCCGGCTTCGAAGTTCCGGGCGCGGTGAGATTTTCATGTTCTCCCCGCCGGCCATGCGATGATACGTGCTCCACAGGCAGCTGTCCCAGGTCCGCACTCGCTCCGCCGAACCGCCGGTCAACTTATGATCGAACAAATAGAAACAATGGCATGTCGGGCAGATGTTGGTGCACGCGCCGCATTCGACGCAGTCGGCTGCGTGCTTCTGCCAGGATTTATCATCGTCCATCGGAAGGGTCGGCGGATTCGCATCGGTGGCGATGAAGGTGTACTCGGCATTCTGCTTTTTAAGCCGCTCGACCATCGCCTCGCGGACGCCCTGCCGGGCGGTCAGTTGTTCTGCCGAGGCTTCGGACCATTCGCCGGCGGCCGGCAAAAGTTCCCCGCCCTTGTCGGTCATCGGTTCGACCAGATACCCGTCTTTCAGGGCTGTTATGTTGATGTCCGCGTCGTCGCCGGTTTCAACATAAGGTCTGCCGTCCACGAGCGCACAGCAGCAAGTCTCGGCGCAATCAACGCAGTCGCACGAAACGATTGTCGTATTCTTCCGGCGGGCGCGGTAGGCGGGGTCGTCAAACTCGCCTTCCAGCATGACCTTATCGAAGTATTTCCATGCCCGCAGTTCACAGGCCCGAACGCCGACGACTACCGTTTTTGCCTCTGCGACGGCGACAGGATGCCCGCCCCGTTGGGGTGCGCCTGGTCCGTACCTTGCTACCGTCTCGGCCGCCGGGAGGAAAAAGCCCTTCGCGCTCTGGGCGGCGCGGGCTTTTTCGAGGCAGGGCGCTTCGTCGGCATCGTTCGGGAAACGGCGCACCCACGCGCCCAAAGCCGTTGCCGACGGCGTGAAAACAGACCTTCCGTCCAGGCCCGACAACCACTTCGCTAATTTATGATCCGGCAGGTAATAGACCGCCACAACCTTCTCCGAAAATACATTTTCATACGACTAAACCATCGGCGCCGGGCTGAAGCAAAGCGAACAGTATAAGAGATGTCCGCCGGGGTTCAATCTCTATTTGAGAAATATTTCACAAAATACTCATTTCCCTGCGCCGTGGCCTGGGTGTTCGACGACTACCAAAACCTCATTGCTCACCGGCGACAAATAGCATAGAC
>CAYUYD010000057.1:0-3420 GCA_964449105.1 uncultured Planctomycetaceae bacterium
GAAGTAAAGGCAGGTCGTACCCCTGCAGGTGGCGCCAGTCGGCCTTGTCCTGCTTCGTTGCCTTCTCTCCGACGTGAGCGGAGGCTATGTCGCCGCCGGCTACACGGAACAGCAGGAACGTTACGATCATCACGCCGAAGATCGTAAAGACCGCCTGGACTAAGCGACGAAGGATATAGTTCAGCAACCTACCGCCCCCCCATCTTCCGCCGCAATTTGGTATCGATATAGGTGTATTTTCTGAAACCGTAGCCGATTGGATGAGGCTTGACGTTCCGCACCCACTCGTTGATCAGGATATAACTTATCGGCTCGCTAAGCAGCAGGGCTGGGCAGTCTTCATTGAGAATCCGGGCCATCTCCTTGTAGAGGGGGATTCTCTTTTCCTCTTCCATAATCGTCGCCGCCCGCTCGAAGAGTTTGTCAAACTCTTCATTTTTGTAATTCATGTTGTTCGTGCCGCGCTTGATGTTCGGCGAGTAGAACAGTTGGAGGAAGTTTTCGGCGTCGGGGTAGTCGGCGTGCCAGCCCATCATGTACATCTGAACGACCTTGTTGTGCACTTTTTGCTGCAAGGTCGGCCAGTCGTTCATTTCGACCTTTACTTCGAGTCCGACGCGATGGAACTGCCGCTTGACGAACTCGCCGACGCGGCGGAAATGTTCATCCTGGCCCGGCATGTCCAGCGTCAGACGGGGAATGTCCTGGCCTGGCTTGATGACGCCGGCGGAAACGAGTTCTTTCTTTGCCTGGGCGATTTTTGCCTTGGCCGCTTCCGGATCAAATCCGGCATATTTGGAGGGACCGGCTTCCTTGTGTCCCTTGAAGCTGCTGGGGATGACGTTGACGGCGCGTATTCCCCGGCCGTTGAATATCAGGTCGATATACTCCTCGACATTGAACGACAGCCACAGTGCCTGGCGGAGAGACTTGCTGGAACCCATAACCTCGTCATCCATGTTAAAGGCAAGCCAATAAACGGCTGGATAAGTGTCCTTAATCAGCCTGACGCCTCTGTCCTGCCATTCCTTTTCCAGTTCCTTGTCGGGCGAAATTACTGTGGTAAATATGTCGCGCGGAATCCCTGCGGCGTCCCTCAGTTTCTTTTCAAACATCATCCAGCCGGTATTGTCCTCCTTGACGAATGTCAGTCTTATTTCGTCGATGAAGGGGACTTTTTTTCCTGCATCGACCAGCATGCCTGCTTCGGCGTCCCCTGGAGCGCCCTCGGTTGGGTAGAACTCGTCACGAAACTCCGGATTTCGCCGAAGAATGATTTTGTGCGCCTTAATCCACTCACTCAGCAGGTAGGGTCCGGTTCCGACGACCGCCCCGGTCTTGATGATTTCCGGGCTTCGCCTGTTCATCGGGACAGGTTCAGGCCCACCGGCCAGGTGATACGTAACCACCTCCCGCGGGATAGGCGCGTACACGTGCATTGCTAAAACATACAGAAACTGCGGGAAAGGTTTCTTGAGTTTGAATTGCAGCGTGTGCTCGTCCATCGCAATTACGCCGGGTAATTTTTCCTTATCGTATCGTGAAAAATCGCCCTTATGGTAGATGCGAGTCCTTTGCCTGTATTCGTCCATGCCGACGATCTTGTCGTGGATGAACGCCAGCGACAGCGACGTGGTGATATGAAAATCGGCTATGCGTTTGAAGGTCAGGACGAAGTCCTCTGCCTTTATGGTCCGAGTCTCGTCCTTGCCGTTCTTGTCGAATCCGAAGCACGGATTTCGATGATATTTGACACCCTTTTTAATGCGGATAGTGTAGGTCAAACCGTCCTTAGAGATTTTGGGCATGCCTTCGGCCAACTGCGGAATTAGTTCTATTGGGCGTTTGAGGTAGTCATAGCAGTACAGACCTTCGTAGATATCGCCCTGGATTCCGGAGGAGGTGGTGTCGCCGCAAGTGGCCGGGTCGATGGACTTGACCTTGGAGCCGTAAATATTGTAACTGACGATTTTGTCCGCCTGGTCGCCTTGCTTTTGTTCCGACAGGAGCATAAAAGGCGAGGCCGCCAACAGGCCTACCACGCACAGCGAGATTATATAGAACCACTTCAAGGCGTCTTCCCCAACGGGGCGTGGGCGTTTCGGGTTACTACTTTGCCGGGGCCGTTGTTGCCGTTGCAGCGGTTATGGTCGGCTTCGTCGTTGTTACAGGCACCGGCCGCGGCTTGACGTTCAGTTTCTCGAGCATAGGCTTCCAATACTCCAGCACCGCGCCGAGGCGGATTTCAGCGGCCTTATGAGCGGTCGGCTTCCTTGGATCGACCAGTATGTCCCGTATGGGCGTCTCGTCTGTTCGGGTAACCTCCGCCAACTTGCTTTCCAGGTCGCCCAGCAGGTCCATCCATGACTGCTCGTCCGAGTTTTTACTGCTGGGCGACTCATTGAAGCCCTGCGACGCCGCCTCCATCGCATCGACCAGCAGTTGCAGGATTTTTTTCTCGTCCGCCTTGTTTAACGTCAACGGCGTAAGAAATTCGATGGCCTTTCGATAGGCCTCGATTACGTCGCCTTTTCCGGCGTGCAGGTCGCCAAGACGGGCGAACCAGATTTTATCCATGGTCGATCGCAGGAGGTCGATGATTTCCTGATTGTCGTCGGGGTCGATAATCAGTGTCCACAGGACGACCGTCAGGACCGGTCCGGACTCCTTCCGCCCAAGTTGCTCCAGCGTTGCGCACATTTTCTTTGCGCGTTCGGGATAAAGCACCATTTTCCTGGCAGACGAGCGATAACCACGCGCCGCCCAGTATCTCACTGCCGGGTTCTTATGCCGAGCCATTTGCTCCAGCGCAGGCTGGATCGTGTACTGGGGCATCGCCGCAATGGTCATGCCGGCCTGTATCTGCTTGACACGGTCTGAAAGCAGCAGCAGGGTCGGTATCTTCTGGGCTGAAACTTCCGCATACGTAACCCACCAATGCGGCGAGTCATGAACCTCATATCCGTCGGTCAGGGCCTTTCGGGCCTTGACTATATCTTCGAACTTCTCGGCATCGCTCATCTTCTTGACCCAATGCCCGACATATTCTTCTATTTTTCCGCGAGCGGAAAAGCCCAACGGGCCGACGACAGGGAGATTCTTGAGTTCTTCAAGCGTCGGCGCGTCGGCTCCTTTGGTCGAATCGGTCCACAGGCCCAGGGCGAAAAACATTATAAACAAAGTAACTACGGTGCGTCTGACCATAATGAGTCTTCCTTTTCAGGGCGGTCCTGGAAAAGTCCAATATGTAAAATATGGACTGATAGTAGGGGCCGGAGGCGAGGATGTCAAGCAAACGATACGGAAAGATAGGGACTTGGGAATAGGGATTAGGGACTTGGGCAGGGAACAGAAAAACCGATTTGCCGATTCACCGATTTACCGATTTACCGATTTACCGATTCACCGATTTACCGATTT
>CAYUYD010000057.1:3520-11303 GCA_964449105.1 uncultured Planctomycetaceae bacterium
ACCGATTTACCGATTTACCGATTCACCGATTTACCGATTTACCGATTTACCGATTCACCGATTTACCGATTTACCGATTCACCGATTTACCGATTTACCGATTTACCGATTTACCGATTCACCGATTCACCAAACCGATATTGACGTCCTCGCATAGTGCGGTCTAGAATGCCTCCTGCCATGAGTTCAAAACAATTTCGCCAGCCCATCGAGTCGCCTTGCCGCACACTGCCCCCGACACCGACCGTCCAACGATTGAGCCTGTACCTTCGGCACGTGGAGACCCTGGCGGAGAAAGACCAACCGACCGTTTCAAGCCGACAACTCGGAAAGGCGTTTGGGCTGACCGATACGCAGGTCCGCAAAGATTTGGCCTGTTTTGGGCAGTTTGGCCGGCCTGGGGTAGGATACCCCGTCGGCGACCTGGCGGGGCGATTGCGGGCGATTTTCGGTACCGACAGGGTTTGGAACGTGGCGGTCGTCGGCACCGGAAGTCTCGGAAGGGCGCTGCTGCGATACAAGGGATTTGCGGGGAAGGGCTTTCGCCCGACGGCGGCGTTTGACTCGGAGGCGGAAAAAATCGGGAAAAAATTCGGCGAAGTCGTCGTCCAGCCGATGAGCAAACTCGCCGAGGTCATTAAAAAAAACCGCATCCGCCTGGCCATACTGGCCGTACCCGCCGAAGCCGCTCATGATGTAGCCGATCGGCTCTGCCGGGCGGGAATCAGAGGCATCCTGAACTTTGCACCCGTCAGACTCGCCGTTCCGGACGGCGTAGTCGTCGTTCCGGTGGACCTTGCCGTTCAACTCGAACAACTCAGCTACTTCGTCAACGCCGCTGAAAAAAAGCAGTCAGCGGTCAGTAAAAGAAAAAACTGAACGCTGAAAAAAAGCAGCCAGCAGTCGGCGGGGGCGTAAAAAACCCCAGCCCGTATCACATCTCCAGCGGCGAAACGTAATCGCCCTTTTCAGCCCGAAGCGCCTCCAGACGCTGCCTCTGGGCTGAAAGCACCTCGAATAGATCGGCCGGCGTGTCGGCGACATTCTCGCGGTGGAACTTCTCCACCCGGTCCAGCTTTGCCAGGTTCTCGCCAATCCGGATGGTGAACTGCTTTACGTAGTCCTCCTGTGAGTAGTCCTTGCCCAGGACGTCCTTGAAGAGGCGCTGGAGGTCTTCGAAGCACGGGATGCTGCCCGTCGGCGTACGTACGCAGCCGACTTCGCCGTGCACCCGCTGCTCCATCCACTTCACCCACACGTGCTTGTCCCGCACGCCGTTGACGAACTTGCCGTCCTGGTCCCGCAGGAAGTAGTTCACGCCGAACACCAGCGGCGGGCTCTTGAGCTTCCTGCCGAATTCCAGGTTGTTCCGGACGTACTTGCCAAGCGAGATGGCCACGAAGTCCTGGATGCTCATCAGGTTGATCTCGGGGACGCCTTCCTTGCCGATGGTGGCGAAGGTGGTTTCCGTCTCCAGCGATGCGCCGTAGGCGATAATCCCGTGTGTCCAGTCGAAACTCTGCTGGACGGGCACATAGGCATTGGCGTCGCGCCCGCCGTACATGATCCCCGACAGCTCGACGCCCGCCGGGTTGTCCAGTTCAGGATCGCAGTTCTCCAGGGCGCTCAGAGCCACGGCGTAGCGGGCATTCTTGTGGGCGCAGGCGATCTCCGCGCCTTTGGCGTCCTTCCTGCCCTTCTGCCAGGCGCCGGAGAAGTTCTCGCCATCAGCCGGCGGCTCCTCGCCCATACCCAGCCAGTACGGTTTCTTATCCGTGATAAGGACATTGGAGAAAATCACCTCGCCGGGGGTGGTCAACACGTCCCAGATGGCCGGGTCGTCCTTGGCGTTGACGTTCTGGATGATGCCGAAGATGCCGGACTCGGCGTTGGCGGCCATGCATCGGCCATCGACGGCGCGGAAGTAGGCGATGTCGTCGCCGAGGATCGTCTCGCCGGGCAACATCGCCGTAGAGGTCTTTCCGCAGGCGCTGGGGAACGCCCCGGCCAGGTAGGTCTTGCGCCCGCCCTTTCCGTGCACGCCCGACAGGAACATGTGCTCTGCCAGCCAGCCCTCCCGGTCGGCCTTGCGGATAGTCAATCGAAGCGCCAGCTTCTTCAGCCCCACCGTGTTGCCCGCATACTGCGTGTTGACGCTATAGACGCTGTCGGTGGTGTAATCAATGTAGATGCGCTTCTTGTCCGGTTCGGCGCTGACCATTCGCTCATCCACCTTTCCGCAGGAGTGAAGCGTGGCGAAGAACTGCGCCTTGGCGCCAAGCCGCTTGAACTCCTCGTAGCCCAACCGGTACAGGAGGTTCAAGGAGTGCGAAACGTAGAACGAGTCGGTGCACTCGACGCACGGGATGCTGAAGTCCGAGTTGTTGGGGCCAAGCGTCATGAAGCGGATGCTCATCGTCCTGCCTTTCATCGCGCCGGTGAGCAGCCCGCGAACTTCCGTCAGGCCTTCGTTACGCTCGATCTGATTCAGTGCCTTGCTCAGCGCGTCGTCCTGCGGAACCAGGTACTTCGTAACCTCGCGGTCGCGTCCCTGGTCCTCCATCCCGTCGAAGTGGATGGTGTGCCCCTGAGTCTCCAGGGGCCTCTCCTCGCCAGATTCGACCGACATTCGGCGGGTGTGCTCGACGTCCTCGGGCGAGTCCGTCGCCACGAAAACCTTTGCGGGTTTGCACAGTTCAATTGCATCGGCTACGAAGCGGTGCATCGCCGGGTTTTTCAGCGCCAGCAACTTTTCCAGGTTGGTTTTGTCCAGATTTTCAGCCAGAATGTTCGCGCACTTATCGCTGCTCATTAGGTAACTCCGGGAATTTGCCGGGATTTCGTCCCGACCTATGCACTATTGTCAACAAACGAAGCCGGATTCTACGCCGACTCGCACACGACTGTCAAGGATATTTTAACAAGAACCTTATAGGCCGTTCTTCCTGCCTACCTTGACCTGTCGGACAAGTAGGCCTCGCCCGGCCGGATATATAACTATGGCGGCGTGTCGGCGCCCTTGATCCCGCCGACTGTGAGATTCGGGTCGGGAAAGCCGTCGCGGGCGGAACGAATCTCCGTCGTCTTCAGATATTGAATGCTCCCGTCGGCGAAAAGATAATTCCGCTCGCCTTCCCAGCACCACCACCCTTTGTCATTGGGTATCCGACGGTGGTTGCTGGTCCATTCGCCGAGGAGGATTTTCGCGGAGGGCTGAGCCACGTTGCCGACCTGTTGCGCGACGAACGGCTGGGGGTTGCTGTACGTGTCCGCCGTGGCGTTCATCGCGTCGATTTGCTCGGGGCTGTGATAGAAAGACATTGAGTAGGCGTAACTGGTAGCCTCGTATTTGTCCTTCTCTGCCTGGTCGCCCGGACAAAACAGAACCGATGGATTGTCTTTGGTAACCTTTGTGTTAAAAAACGGCTTCACGAAGCCGCGCCATCCTCGACCCATCCAAAGCCAGTAATACGGGTCGGAAGAGACGGGATCCTGCGCGCAAGGGTAGGTATCGTTGTAGTCGTGAAGGTACATATTCATGGCCAGGTCTATTTGCCGCATGTTTCCGGCGCAGAGAACACGAAGCGTCATCTGCCTGGCCCCGCCCAGCGAAGGTAGAAGGATGGAGACCAGCAGGGCGATGATGGACACCACGACCAGTAATTCGACCAGCGTGAAACCACTGTTTTTGTGTTTGTAGTTCATGCGGGGGATTGTGCAAACGGCAAACGAGGCCGGACTTTACGCTGATTTGCTTCGCTCATCAAGCGAATTACTTCCCAGCCATAGATATATAAGGATATTTAATGACAGAATTGCAAGAGTGTTTTAGAATAGTCGGCGCGATTAACCGGATTAACTAACAGAATAGCAGCCGCTATCTTCCTTCAACAGCGGCTGGACCTTACCAGGAGAACAGACATGTCGGAAATTACGATGCCTCCGTCGGAAAACAATTCAAACCAAACCGGGCGGGTTGATTCACCTCCGCCTCCGCCGCCTCCGGCGTATTGGCCTTCTTATCCGAAACGACGCCGACCGCTTTGGAAACGCCTGCTGATAGGATGCGTGGTTCTGTTGCTTATTTTCCTGGTGATAGGGGGCCTTTCCTATGCCGTTCAGTCGAAGATCGGCCGACTGACCACCGGCGGGATGGATGTAACAGTCCTCCAGGCGGGACGCAAAGACCAGGTAGTGGCCTTGTACGAGGTCGTCGGCGTTATAGACGATAAACAGGCCAATAGTCTCCAGGCATTCTGCCGGCAGGTCTCCGGCGACACTAACGTCAAGGCCGTCGTGTTGCGCGTTAACAGCCCGGGCGGCGGGGTGTCGTCCTGCGACAGGATGCACAAGATGCTGCTGGACCTGAAGGACGACGGAAAAAAACTGGTCGTTTCGATGGGATCAATGGCAGCAAGCGGGGGTTACTACATCTCCGCGCCGGCCGAGACTATCTACGCCGAACCGACCACCGTAACCGGAAGCATCGGCGTCCTTAGTTCATGGGTGGTGATAAAGGGAACCCTCGAAAAATACGGCGCCAAGGCGATGATTGTCCGCTCATCGAAGACCCGCGCATGGAAGGCCGCTCCGAACTTGTTTGAGGACCCTGCCGATTATCAGATCGACTCGCTCCGCAGACTGCTGGACGTAATGCAGGAACGGTTTGAAACGGTCGTGCTTCAGGGGCGGGGCGACAGGCTTACGACGAAAACCGCCGAAAAAACCTACACCGGCGCGGATGGAAAAGAGTTCACCGTTACGGAGACCGTTCCGTTCAACGGGAGCATCTATATTGCCGATGAGGCCTTGGGCCTGGGGCTGATTGACAAGGTTGGTTATCTGGATGAGGCCATAAAGTCCGCCTCCCGCCTGGCAGGGCTTTCCGAGCCGAAAACCGTCAAATACTCAAGGCGCAAAGGCCTGTTCGAGCAGCTGGGCGAAGCAAAGGCCGGCCCGATAATCGACCTCGATGTCATCGACGAGATTCAGACGCCAAAACTGATGATGATCTGGAAAGTTGAACAGTAGAGGAGAAGGTGGGTCATCGGCGTAGTTTATCCGCCTTTGGCGGGCCTCGACCCAGCCACTTACTTCGCACCCGTGGCCGACCACGAAAAGACAAGGAAAAGCAACATGACGCCAAAAAAGGCCCCGCCCCCCTTTAATTCCGCTTTCGCAAAAGTAAGCAATCTGGTCAAGACGTTTCAGGCCAACGAAGCCCGCTATTTGTCTCCGGACTACCAGGAAGCGGAAGCACGCAAGGATTTCATCGACAAGTTTTTTATTGCGCTGGGTTGGGACGTGAACCACGACGCCCAGACCAACCCCTATGAGCAGGAAGTCAAAGTCGAACAAAATGTTTCCATGGCCGCGGGGCAACGCCGCGCCGATTACGCCTTTCACCTCGCGCCGAACTTCCGCGACGTGCGTTTCTTCGTCGAAGCCAAGAAGCCGGGCGGCGACATCGCCACCGCCGACAACTACTTCCAGACCATCCGTTACGGCTGGAACAGCGAAACGCCGATGGCCGTGCTCACCGACTTCGAGCAGTTTCACATCCTTGATTGCCGATACAAGCCCGACCCTGCCACGGCCCTAAACCGTTATGTCGCAAAGTATCACTACAGCGACTATTCCAACCACAAGAAGTTTGCCGAGATTTGGTGGCTTTTCTCCCGCGAGGCCGTCGCCGACGGTTCGTTGGAGAAGCGGGCCAAGGAACTGCCCAAACCGCGAGGCAAGGCCGTCCGGCGCGGCCTATTCCCCGGCGGATACCAGAGCATCGACGAATCGTTCCTGAAAGAACTCGACGAGTACCGGATCGACCTCGCCAAGGCGTTTAAGCGCCGGAACCCCAGGCTCGACAGCCCGACGCTCACAGAACTGGCACAACGCACACTCGACCGTCTTGTCTTCCTGCGCTTCCTCGAAGATAAGGGCATCGAACCCCAGCGCCTTGTGGACAACTTTGGCGACAAGGGCACGGCATGGGAGGACTTCATCGCCGCCGGCCGCCGCCTCGACGGCATCTACAATGGCGTCGTTTTCAAGCAGCACGATATTCTGGATGCGCCGAACTTCCGGGTGGAAGACAATGCCTTCGCCGGCATCTGCGGGCGCCTCTCCCACGTGAATTCGCCGTACAACTTCGACATCATCCCCATCCACATCCTCGGCTCTATCTACGAACGCTTCCTCGGCAAGGTAATCGTCGCCACCGACAAGCGCGTCCGCGTCGAGGAGAAGCCCGAAGTCCGCAAGGCGGGCGGCGTGTACTACACGCCGGAGTATATCGTCCGCTACATCGTCGAGAACACCGTCGGCAAACTCATCGAGGGCAGGACGCCCGACAAGATCGCCGAGATGCGCTTTGCCGACATCGCCTGCGGCAGCGGCTCGTTCCTGCTGGCTGTGTACGACCTGCTGCTGATTTATCACGGCAACTACTATAACCGGAACCCCGGAAAGGCGCGAAAGGGCGACTGCATCAGGCACGACGGCAAACCTTATTTGTCGCTGGGCAAGAAACGCGAAATACTGCTCAACAACATCTACGGCGTGGACATCGACGCCCAAGCCGTTGAGGTCTGCCAACTGTCGCTCTACCTGAAACTGCTTCAGGATGAGACAACCACCAGCGCACGCCAATATATGCTGGACTTCGAGCATGTCGCAAAACTGAAGAGGCTGTTGCCTGACCTGGGCAAAAACATAGTTTGCGGAAACTCCCTTATCGGCACGGACATTCTGGACGGCCAACTGTTCCCAACCGACGAGGAGCGCAACCTCAATTCGATGAACTTCGAGGATGCTTTCCCGGAAGTGATGAAGCGCGGCGGGTTTGACGCAGTGGTCGGGAATCCACCCTGGGTAAGGACGGAACGGATAGACGAAAACCAGCTTTTGTATTTCAGAACAAGATACTGCGCCGGAGGTCAAGTAGACCTCTATCTCCTTTTCGCAGCCAAAGCCATGGAGTTACAGCGGGAAGGCGGCTACTTTTCTTTCATCTTGCCGAAATTTGTCTTGTTTAACCTAGACGCCGAAGCAATCCGAAAAGAATTTCTAAAGCAGCATATTATAACAATCGTGGACGTTGGGCAAGCGTTCCCGGACGTCAACACTGAATGCGCAATACTCGTATTGCGGAAAGCGTCTAGTGCCGACGAGGTAAAAGTCTCTGGTCTTGACCCCGACGGGTCCGTGAAATGGTCTGCGCAAGTGAGGCAGAGCAGTTTTCGAAGCCTTCCAAACACGATCTTTAACATTTATATGACCCCGCAACAGGCTGGAGTCGTCCAAAAAATGCTTGCCTGCGGAATCCCTCTTTCCTCCGTGTTGTTAATGAAGCGAGGCATAGAGATCGGGAAGAAGGCCGTTAGGCAGCGAAGAAAAGGCGTCAAGACTTTGCTCGGACAGGACGTTAGACGGTATTGTATCCATTGGGAAAAGACATATACCGCTTCCACCGCAGCAAACGTTCGGCGACTCGCTTCGTACTCGTTGGTTCCGAGGAAAATTCTTATCCGGCGCGTTGCTCCCGACCTGATTGCGGTGGTTGACGACGGCGGCTATTATTTCATAAAGAACTTGTATGGGGGGATCAATCAAACCGAGATGTCAGACTTCTACATCCTCGGGCTCATCAATTCGTCCCTGCTGAATTTCTTTTCCAAGAAGTATTACACCACAAAGAAACAGGACATCTTCCCCGAACTCCAAAAATATCAACTTGAAGGAATTCCCATATTGCGCATAGATCTTTCGCGCCCGCACGACA
>CAYUYD010000058.1:0-11254 GCA_964449105.1 uncultured Planctomycetaceae bacterium
CCGCACCGGAATACCCATGATCGACGTCTTCAACTCGCTGGTTGAATCGCAGAAACTGCCGATCTTCTCCGTTCCCGGCGAGCCGTATAACGAACTGCTTGCCCGCGTGGGCTTACAGGCAGAAGCCGACGTGATTATCCTGGGCGGGATGGGTCTGCGGCACGACGATTACCTGATCTTCCGCAACGCGTTCGAGGCCGGCGGCGTTACAAGCCGAACAATTATGTTCATCCATACCGCCGCCGACCCGGTGGTCGAGTGCCTGATGGTGCCCGACCTGTGCACCGCCGTCGGCGAAAGTTTCGCGCTGCAGGGCAAAAAAGTCCTCGTCCTCCTGACCGATATGACCGCCTTTGCCGACGCGCTGAAGGAAGTCGCCATTATCATGGAGCAGATACCCTCCAACCGGGGATACCCCGGCGACCTCTACAGCCAGTTGGCCGGTCGATACGAAAAGGCAGTCGATCTGGACGGAGCGGGGTCAATGACGATCCTGGCTGTTACCACCATGCCCGGCGACGACGTTACGCACCCGGTGCCCGACAACACCGGATACATCACCGAAGGCCAGTTCTACCTCCGCGGCGGGCATATCGAACCGTTCGGAAGCCTGTCGCGACTGAAACAACTGGTCAACGGCGAGACGCGAGACGACCACCGCGCAATTATGGACGCCTGCATCCAACTCTACGCCGGCGCGCGCGAAAGCAGGGAAAAGAAAGCAATGGGGTTCGAATCTTCCGAGTGGGACGAAAAACTCCTCAAGTACAGCGACCTGTTCGAAAGCAAAATTATGGACCTGTCTGTCAACATCCCGCTGGAAGAAGCGCTGGATGAGTGCTGGGATATGCTGGCGGAATGCTTCAAACCGGAAGAAACCGGAATACGGCGAAGCATCATTGAAAAACACTGGCCAAACTGATTTTTGATTTTCGATTTCTAAAAAAAAGAATTCGTGGAATTCATGGACAAATGGCGCGAAAAATACGACTAACTCGACCCGAACTGAAGCGTCAGCGCGACGCACTGGAACAATTCGAGCGCTACCTGCCCATGCTGAAACTCAAGCAGCAGCAGTTGCAGCTGACGATTCAGGAAATTCGGCGCCGCCGACAAAAAGCACACGCCGAAACGGACAAGGTCCGCAAGCGCATAGACCGTTATCGCCCCCTGCTGCTGGACCTCTCCGGTATAAATGTTACCCAACTCGCTTCGCCGACCGAGGTGAACACAAGCGAAGAAAACATCGCCGGCGTCAGGATACCGACTTTCGAATCCGTCTCATTCGGCCCGGCCGATTACAGCCTGTTCGCAACCCCCCCGTGGGTCGATAAGGCATTGGCCGATAACCGCGAACTCAACGAAAAACAGGCACGCGCAGAGATAATTGACCGCGGATATGAACTGCTGAACAAGGCGCTGACTAAGGTCATACAGCGCGTCAACCTGTTCGATAAGGTGCTGATACCCCGCTGCCGGGAAAATATCCGCATAATCCGCATCCGCCTCGGCGAAGAGCAGACCGCCGCCGTCGGACGGGCGAAACTCGCCAAAGGTAAACTGAAACCGAGAGAACGCGAAGCAGGGTCCGCATTCGCCACTGCGGAAACGGAGCATCAGCCGTGATCGTGAAGATGAAAAAAGTCTTCGTCGTTACCCGCGCAGCCTCGCGCGAGCCGCTGCTGGAGGAATTGCGCAATCTCGGCGTGATGCACATGGAGCCGGTCGATCCGTCAGCCGCAGCGCCTGAAGAACTCTCCGGCAGGCTCGCCCGCATCCGCCAGGCCGGTCAGGCGATTGCGTCCGTTGCCCCCGCCGGTCGAAAACCCGAAATGGACGCCGACGCCGCTGCCGATGAAATCCTGACGATATTCCATCGTGCGCACGAAAATCGCACCCGCCTGGCCGCACTGCACCGCGAAGCCGGTCAACTAAACCTCTGGGGCGAACTCCGCCTCGAACAACTCGACGCCCTGGCCGAAGCGGGCCTGTCGGTAAAGTTCTACTCTGTTCCGCAAAAACAACTGGGCGAGGTCGCCGCCGAGTGCGCCGCCGCGCTTGGCAGCCTGCCCGGAAAACGCCTGCTGGTGGGCGTCGCTCAGCGCTACGGCGAGCCGACCCTGCCCGAAGACGCCGCCGAAATCGAACCCCCGAAGCGTGATTTGCCCGACGTCCGGGCCGAAGCCGCCCAGGTCGATAAGGCAATGGTCGATGATGCAAAGCGGCTGGCCTGCCTGGCGAACCTGTCTGACTTGCTGGCCCGCCGTAGCGAGAAACTGTCGGCTGAGGTTGAATACGCCCGCGCCCTCGCCGGCGCAATGGCCGGAGACAACCTCTTTGCCGTTCAGGGATGGGTCCCCACCGACCATGCCGATACGCTGTCAGCCGACCTTTCCGAGCGCGACGTAACAGCCGCCGTCGATTCCCGCGAACCAGCCGAGGATGAAGCCCCACCCACCCTCATCCAATACCCGCGATTCACAGGCCCGATAAGGGGACTGTTCAAAATGCTCGGTACCGTGGCGGGATACAAGGAAATCGACGTATCCGTCCCGTTCATGATCGCACTGCCGATTTTCGCAGCCATGCTTATCGGCGACGGGGGATACGGAGCCGTCATACTGATAGGCCTGCTTGTGTTCTACAAGAAAGCCTCCAAGGCGCTGGGGGCGGATTTCACCAGGCTGCTGGCGATTATCGGGGGCGTCGCACTGGCATGGGGCCTGCTGACGGCGAACTTCTTCGGCGTAACGCTTTATAAACCACTAATCCCCGTGAACATGTCCGATGCGTCGCGCGACCTCGTGATGCGGATAAGTTTCTTCATGGGGGCAATTCATCTTTCAATCTCGCAGATTTGGCGGGGCATTTCATATTGGCCTTCGCTGAAGTCCATTGGCCCGTTCGGATGGGCGATCTTTATTTGGGGCATGCTCGGTGTCGTGAATCACTATGTCCTGGGCGATCCTCCGCCTTTGGACCCAAACGGACCCTGGCTGTACCTGCTCATATGCGGCGCTGCCCTGGCGATACTGTTCGAAAGCCCGTCGAAGAATCCGATTAAGATGCTGGGCCTGGGGCTGGCGAACTTCCCGTTGTCCATGCTGTCGTCCTTCTCCGACGTCATCAGTTACGTCCGTCTGATGGCTGTGGGACTTGCCAGCGGCGTCCTTGCCAGTAGTTTCAACGAATTGGCCCTCTCAATCGGGTCGTGGTTTTTCGCAGTGCCCATATTGATTCTGGCGCACTCGTTGAACATAGGACTTGCTCTTATTGCGATATTCGCACATGGTGTGCGGCTCAATATGTTGGAATTTTCGAACAATCTGGGTATGCGGTGGACGGGGCAAGCGTACGCGCCGTTCGCTTCCCGCAAAGTTAAGGAGATCGCAGTATGATAAGTATTACATTACCGATGATTGGCACATTACTCGCCCAGGCAACCCAACCGGCCGAAATTTCGTCGAACATCCTCCAGTTCATGGGGCAGATGGGCGGCGCTCTTGCCCTGGGGCTTGGCGCTGTCGGAAGCGCCATTGGTATCGGCGCTGCCGGAAGGGCCGCTGCCGGCGCCTGGGCCAAGGAAGCCAAGGCCGGTAAGAATCTCAGCTTCACCTATATTATTCTGCTGGGTCTGCCCACCACCCAGACGTTTTACGCCATGATCGTCATGAACGAGATCGGTAAAATTCTGATGAAGACTACCGGCGAAACGAGTGTTGCCAACGGGGCATTGACGACTGAGTTTGCGGGCGTTCTCCTTGCGGTGGGGATAGGCGTCGGTATCGCCGAGATGTTCTCCGCCTGGATGCAGGGGAAGATCGGCGCTGCCGGTATCCGCGCCATGTGCGAAAGTGACGGTAAGGGATTTGCTTTCTTTCTCATCGCGATGACTATCGCTGAGACGATCGGAGTTTTGGCGATGGTCTTCATGCTGGGACTTATCCCAAAGGTGGGATAACCGCCAAACCGGTGAACACGCCACACTTTGTGCGGCGGGCCGGGAAACCCGCCGCACAAAACAAACGTACGGCGCAGGGTCCGCCGATAAGCCCAGCCATTCGAATGGATGGGCTTGTTTCTTCTCGTTGACCGATAGACAGTGATACCTTCTAATGGATACATTCACGGGGCGTAGCTCAGCTTGGTAGAGCACCTGGTTTGGGACCAGGGGGTCGGAGGTTCAAATCCTCTCGCCCCGACATTGAAAACGGGTTGGTCCGTCAGGGCCAACTCGTTTTTCAATGGCGGAAACGTGCGAAGCACGTTGTGGCTGCGGAGCAGACACGCGAATGGATTCAACGAAGCGAAACGCAGTGCAATCCTCTCGCCCCGATGTGAAAAAGGTCGGTCCGAGGGGCCGGCCTTTTTCATATGCTGGACGATAGTTGAACCTCCGACCGCAGACTTGCGCAGAAAGGACACAAGGTTGCGCGGTTCACGCCGAACGCAGCGCCGCCTCGCCTCTGCCGCCGACAATATCGGAGCAGGACTTGGCGGCACGGCGGACGGACTTGATCAGACACGGCACATCAAAAGGTTTCTCGAAGAAGTCGAAGGCCCCCGCCGCCGACACCTTATGGGCGGATTGGCTGGTGGGAGCGCCGGTGATGCAAATGGCCTGCGTAGGGAGTTCCCGGCTGGAAATAAACTTCAACAGGTCCATGCCGGAGACGTCAGGCATGAGCATATCGAGGACAATCACGTCGAATTTCCCCTCCAGCAGCAGGCACATCGCCTCTCTGCCGGATTGTACCGATTTGCAGCGGAATTCGTCGCTTGCCAGGATGTCCTCGATCAAACGACAGACGTGCGGTTCGTCATCCACAATAAGCACATTTGCGCCAAGAGCCATGGTCGAGCCTTTCGGCATAGAACCTCAACCCGACCCTGATATAACAACCTGTTAACAATAATCGGACACATCAAGCCTGGACTTCAGGAAATCGCTCCCTCGACGGAGACCGAGGGTTTCGGCGCATCCTTTCGCTTGCCGGATTTGGATTTGGACTTTGAGGTCTTCTTTCCGGAAGAGGTTTTCGTTTGTTTCATCTTCAGCAGGTACTTCTTTTCCATGAACCCTTCAAGTTTGCGATCGCGAACGGGATGCTGAAGTTTGTGAACGGCCTTGGCCTCGACCTGGCGGACACGCTCGCGCGTAACCTTGAAGATACGCCCCACCTCTTCGAGCGTATAGGTGTATCCGTCCCCGATACCGTAGCGGAGTTTGATTATCTCGCGTTCGCGGTAGGTAAGCGTCTTGAGGACTTCCTCGATCCGCTCCTTGAGCATCTTGCTGCCGGCCGATTCGACGGGGTTCTCGGCGCTTTCATCCTCAATGAAATCGCCGAAGTCCGAATCTTCGCTTTCGCCGACAGGTCGATCAAGACTGATCGGGTGCCGGGATATTTTCATCACCCGACGGGCTTCGGGAACACTCATAGCGGCCTGTTCGGCAATCTCTTCAATGGTCGGCTGACGCCCCCCTTCCTGGACCAGTCGGCGGGATATGTTCCGCAACTTCGACATCGTTTCGATCATGTGCACGGGGATGCGGATGGTGCGGGCGTGGTCGGCGATAGCGCGTGTAATGGCCTGGCGAATCCACCAGGTCGCATACGTGGAAAATTTATAACCGCGACGATACTCGTATTTATCCACCGCCCGCATCAGACCGGTGTTGCCCTCCTGGATTATGTCCAGGAAATTCAACCCGCGATTGCGGTATTTCTTGGCGATGGAGACCACCAGGCGGAGGTTGCCTCCGGACAGGTCCCGCTTGGCCTGCTCGTAATCGTTAAACGCCTTCCGTATCGCCTTGACCCGTTTTTGCAGGAGGTCGGCATCCTCCATTACCAGATCGGCCAGTCCGTTCATCTCCTCGCGCATGACGGCCAGGTCTTCTGTAGGCGCTGTCCGGCTTTTGTTGGCGCCCAACAACCGCCGGACTTCTTCCATTTTCCCGCAAACGTGCACGAGCTTATCCATCAGAGGCTGGACTCTGGAGGTCCGCAGGGACAGCTCTTCGATCAACTTTGCGATACGCCGGCGTCGGCGCCACATCCTTCGCTGTCCGTCCCTGCAACGCCGCGCCGATGTGTCCTTGCGATTGATAAGGTCCCACTCACGCCGATTGATCTGAAGAATGCCCCTGACCGTCTGAAGGTTCACGGGTATCCGCCGACCGATGGTGTCTTTGGCAAGGTTCTCCGCCGTGGAAATCTTCATCGTGCGGTCGAAGGGCAGGTTCCCCTCATGAACCTGCTGGAGGATTTCAACCGCAGCCTCTGCGCAATAATCGCTTTCAAGAACCCGACGACGAAAGTGCATGCGAGTCATCTCGATTTTCTTGGCAAGGGAGATTTCCTCTGCCCGGCTAAGCAGGGGAATCTCGCCCATCTGCGTCAGATACATACGCACCAGATCGTCGATGCGGACCTTATCGGCCACCAACTCTTCCGGCAACCGTTTGGCCTTGAGTTTCTTCTTGCCGGAGGCGACAAATTCCCCCGCTTCAGTCCCGCCCGCGTGCTTCTTTTTCGGAACATCCACCGCATCAAGCAACTCGATGCCGAGTTCATCCAGCGTCATCAGCAGCGAACTGAGTCGATCCGGCTCAACTTCCTCGTCCGGAAGCTCGTCGTTCATCTCCTCGTAGGTCAGGTATCCGCGCTGCCTACCCTTCTCGACCAGTGTTTTTACGCAATCTTTGTCCATGAGTTTGTCTATCATTGCATACCACTTCCGGCTGGAAAAATGGAATCTCCCTGAAAACCTGTGAATGGGAATTATACACAACTCTCTGCCGTTAAATCAAGTTTTACAAGCCCATTTTATTCGAACAGGTGGTATTTTATCATACGTCGTTCGGCATCGCCTCGAAAACCGGCAAATTCGCTTCAATTTGCGTTGTGGCCACGAGAAGATTCGATTAAAATAACGGTATGGTTGCATTGGGATGACGTTGGGACGGCGAAAATAAATGGCTGTTCCTGGATTCCCTAGTTTCCACCATACTTCGGGAGCAAAGGAAGATAACCGTGGCCGAGAATGTCTTTTCCATGAATCTGAACAGTTATGGCTGGGGAAGTTTCGACATGGCCGAGTGCCTGGGGCAAATCAAGCAGACACCTATACGCCTGCTGGAACTTCCGGCAGAGCAGCGGCGCCCCAATTCACTCATCCCGGAGTTGATGGTTGATGAATCCCTGGATGGGAAGTGGCGATTCAGCCTGGCCGACTTGAAGTCTCTGTTGGCGGAAAGCGGTTTTAAAGTGGAAAGTCTGGATGTTTTCGGGGAACTCTACTGTCCCAAAGGAATGAAAATAATCGAGCGGCGGATCGATTTCGCCCACGATCCGGGGGCATCAACTATTGTTCTGGGCTGCGGCCCCAAACTGGACGAGCAGACCCGCCGCTTCACTTATCGAATGCTGAAGGAACTCGGTGAGCACGCCGCTTCCGTGGGAGTCAAAATATCCCTGGAAGTCCACCCGGGAGTAGCGGTCAACGCCAGGGAAGCCTTGTGGACGATGAAAGAGGTGAGTTGTGAAAACGTGGGTATAAATTTCGATACGACCAATATCATCTACTGCAATCCTGACTGCGACCCGGCCGAGGAATTATCAGCCATGGCTGAGCATGTCTTTCACGTCCACCTGAAAGACATCAAGCCGGGCAGGACCAAGGCAGAGCATATCCTTCCTCCCCTCGGAGAAGGAGTAGTCGATTTCCCTAAGGTCTTTGACATCCTGCATCGGATCGGGTTTTACGGCCCCTTCGGTTTCGAGATCGAATCTTTCCACGGGATGACACAGTCAGGGGACATCCGGGATTACCGGAAATACGTGCTGGCTTCCCTCGAATACATCAGTTCCATTGGGGGGATGAAGCCCACGACCTGCGCGTCGTCAGAACGGACGCCCGGGTGCTGACCGATTTCCTGGCCGACAATGACCGTGCGTAGAGCGGACAGGCGGGAAGGTGTTTCTCCGTGACTAAACGAACTTTTTCGATAAACCCGATGTTCCTGGTTTTGGAAAGGCGATGAGGTGATAACAGAGGCACTGGCCTTTTCGATAGTCCCGCCCGGCGTAGGTGAACCGGTCCGGTTTCTGGCGTTGGCTGTGCTGTCGGTGATGATCATCGGCGCGGCCAAGTCCGGTTTTGCCGCCGGCGGCGGCCCACTAAGCGTGCCGCTGATGATCTATGCCTGCGGCGGCGACGCCCTGCTGGCCAACGGCATCATGCTGCCTATGTTAATCGCCTGCGACTACGTGTGCCTGATTGCCTGGTGGGGCCAGTGGGACCGACGGAACGCCCTGATGCTCGTTCCGGGCATGGTTGTCGGCATCGGGATGGGGTGGCTGACACTGTGGTTGTTCCTTCGAATGGGGCAGAGCAATGCCGACAGAACAATCGCTAATGCGGCTTTGTCTTTTACGGTTGGCGTAATGGCGGTGGGGTTTGTCGCCCTGCAAATAATCCGGTTCTTTCGCGGCAATCTGGGTGCGTTTCGCCCGACATTCATACACGGCTGGTTCTTTGGTTCAGTCGGCGGACTGGTCAGCACGCTCACCAATGCAGCCGGACCTATAACCGCCATGTTCCTGCTTCCCCAGCAGATGCCCAAAGGCAGGTACGTCGCCACTACCGTCCTGTACGCCTGGATTGGAAACCAGATCAAACTGATTCCATATTTTTTCCTCGGGATGCTGTCGGCGCCGTCGTTGT
Organism: uncultured Planctomycetaceae bacterium; assembly: GCA_964449105.1. Classification (GTDB taxonomy): domain Bacteria; phylum Planctomycetota; class Phycisphaerae; order SM23-33; family SM23-33; genus JAUWNJ01. Next base: position 8,734 of record CAYUYD010000058.1, read on the forward strand.
CGGCAGACGCGGCGCTGCTTCCGGCTGTGGTTGGCGGGGCGCTGTTGGGGGTGTTCCTGCACCATCGTGTTAACGAAAAGCGGTTTGGCGTCATCGTGCATGTGCTGCTGGGAGCGGTAGGCCTGCATCTGACGGTAACTTCGGCTTGGAAACTGTGGCTGTGAGTGGGGGTGGTAATTAACTATCGTAAAATCATCTTTTTTTGTATTTCTCTCCCCGATTTCAGTTTTACCGCCTAATGGTTTATCGCATTTTCGGTCGTCGTCGGGGGTCGGGCTTTAGGCCCTCTTCGGAGATTTTTCGCTTCAGGTCGTTTAGGTCGGTGTCGGCGCCGGCTTTGAGTTGACGTATTTCCTCAAGCCGGCGGGAACGGAGGAGAACCTCGGCGGCATCGGTGAGAGTCCGAGCGTAATTTCCGCGTTGCTGACCGGCTGACTCAAGGTCCGTAACGACCCTGCCCCACTGCTCGGTCTGCCCCGCCATCAACAGCGCCGTTATTTCCAGGCGGGACTCGCCGGCCAATCGCCAGACCTGCTCGGCAATGCTTCTCAGCAGCGGTTCGGCGAACATCTCGGGGCTGATGCTGTCGCGGACCGACTCGAAAAGTTCCGGCTCGTTAATCAGAGCACCGAGCAGCCATTCCTCCGCCCTGGCGGCCGAACCGCCCGCCTCGTCGGTCTGGTCCTCCTGCCCGCCGCCGCTGCGGCGAATCCCGCGGGAAAGGCGACGCATATGCTCGGAAACATCCGCCGGTGAAAGTCCGACCAGTTCGGAAACCTGCCCTATCAACAAACCCTCCCGCAGCGCGTCAATCGAGCCGTAGGCGGACGACGAAACCACCAGCCGGAGGAATTCCTCGAGGATGGTGCGTTTTTCCGGAAGCGTGTCGGACCGGCGATAGGCATCCGCCCGTCGGCTCCAGGCGAAACCAAGGGCGTCGGGCGCCTCGGTCAGCAGTTTCCGCACAGCATCAGCCCCGGCTGCAAGGACGTAATCGCACGGGTCCTTGACGACCTGTCCTGCGATTTGCTCCTCCGGAACGGTGGCGACGCGAACGTGAAGCCGCTGGGCGAGGAATATCTCAATCGCCCGTTCCGCCGCAGCCTGCCCGGCAGTGTCGGCGTCGAAGACCAGCACCACCTCGCGGGCATACCGGCCCAGGAGGCGAACTTGCCGCTCTGTCAGCGACGTGCCGAGCGTGGCGACTACGTTTCCGATGCCTTCCTGAATGAGCATCAGCGCGTCGAGATAGCCCTCGACGACAACGGCCTGACCGGCCTGGGAGATGGCGCGGTGCGACCAGTTCAATCCGTAGAGATTGGCGGACTTGTCGAACAGAACGGTCTCCGGGCTGTTGAGGTACTTCGCCCGCTCGTCGGCAGCCATTGCCCGCCCGCCGAAGGCGATTACCCTCCCGCCCACGTCGAATATCGGAAATATAAGCCGATTGCGAAACCGGTCGTAGGTCGAACCGCTGTCGCGCTGCACCACAAGCCCTGCCGCCATCAACTGCCTGTCGGAGAACCCCGCCCCGATGGCCGCCGGACGAAGCGACTCCCAGCGGTCCGGCGCGTATCCTATCCCGAAGCGTTTGATTGATTCGTCCGAGAGTTTCCGGCTGCGGGCGTACTCCAAGGCCGCGACGCCTTCGTCGGAACCAAGCCGGTCCCGAAAGAAGCGGGCTGCGAACGTGGTAAGTTTAATCAGCGTCTCGCCTGAAATTTCCGACCCTGCGCCGGAGGGGGTTTTCTCCTGCGGAACGGGGATGCCGGCGCGTTCAGCCAGTTGGCGGACCGCCTCGGGAAACGCCGTCTTCTGAAGGCCCATGATAAACTGAAAGACGCTCCCCCCCGCCCCGCATGCAAAGCACTTGAAAATCTGCTTGGCCGGCGAAACGTACATGCTCGGACGATTGTCGTCGTGGAACGGGCAAAGCCCGACGAACTCCTTGCCCCGCTTCTTGAGCGCAACGTACTGGCCTACCACATCGACAATGTCGGTGGCCTGCTGAACCTGATTAACGAATCTTTCAGAAAAACGCGCCATCGCTTCGCTTCAGTAAATCAGTGAATCGGCAAATCGGTGAATCAGTGAATCAGTGAATCAGTGAATCAGTGAATCAGTGAATCAGTGAATCGGTTTTCGCCACTTTTATCCATATATCATATCGACGATAATCCCACCACGCTGCCCGATCAACTGATCAACTGATTCACCGATCAACTGATTTACCGATCAACTATTTTCCGCAGCATCTTCTACGTTTTGTTTGAGGTTGATTGCCTGGTTGACAAGTTTGTCGGCGGCTATGTTTTCTTCCCGCCGGATGTGCCGGATGGAAAAATTGCGGCATTTACCCCTCATCCGGCATGCCTGGTCGAACATCGGTTTCAGGCCGGCGTTTTTCACGCGGTACTGCCCGGTCATCTGTCGTACCAGTAATTCCGAATCACTGAGGACTTCGACGCTGTCGGCCCCCAGATTGCAGGCGGCCAGCAGCGCCTCCAGGAGGGCGCGATAT
>CAYUYD010000059.1:0-11128 GCA_964449105.1 uncultured Planctomycetaceae bacterium
GAACGGCGCCGAGGTCCTGCTCGGACAGGGCGATATGCTGTTCCTCCAGCCGGGGACATCCAACCTTATCCGCGCGCAGGGCACTTACGTCGATGAAGGCGAGATACGCGCGCTTGTCCATCACGTCCGAGGAAGCGGCGAACCGGAGTACCTCGATGAACTCGTCAAAATCCAGGCCACCGGCGTCGATCCCGAAGATGGGCAGCGCGATGAGATGTTCAACGAAGCCGTCGAGATCATCCTCTCAAGCCAGCGAGGAAGCGTCTCCCTGCTTCAGCGCCGCCTCCAGGTCGGTTACAGCCGGGCCAGCAGGATCGTGGACCAGATGGCACATGCGGGCATCCTGGGCGACTACAAGGGTTCGCAGGCCCGCGAGTGCATGATGACGCTCGAAGACTGGTACGCCCTCCAGCATTCCATCCAGGCAGACCATTCCGGCGCATCCGCCGCCGACGGAACACCCATGAGCGTGTAGCCGTAGAGGTTGATTTACAAGGCTGCGGGATTTATGATGGTCGCATCAGAAGGAGCCGGTAATGACTAAGGAAAAAACGTTCACCGCGGTTATTCACAAGGAGGGCGACCTGTATGTGGCCGACTGCCCGGAACTCGGGACCGTCAGCCAGGGACATTCAATCGAAGAGGCCCTGGCAAACCTCAAAGAGGCGACGGAATTATATTTGGAAGAGTTTCCGTTGCATGAAGTCTCTCATCCGTTGTTAACGACGTTCGAGGCGGCGGTAAATGTCTAAATTGAAACGGGTTTCAGGGCGTGAAACGATCCACGCCTTTGAGAAGATGGGGTTCATTCAGGTCAGGCAACGGGGCAGTCATGTCGTACTCAAAAAGCGGCATCCTGAAGGCGATGTCGGTTGTACGGTACCGCTTCACCGCGAGTTGGCAATCGGAACGCTGAAAGGCATCCTGCGACAGGCAAAGGTTACTCCCGAAGAGTTTATGGAAAATCTATAAAACGACCTCTCTGTCAAGTCCCAAGTCCCTTCTTACCCTTTTATCTGGAACGGGCCTTTGGGCTTTTTGGGTTTCTGACCACGGAAGTATTTTCCGGGCATCGCAACCGTTGTTTCAGCAGCGGCTTCGGCGGCTTCCTTTTCGCGGATGTGCTTGCGGATGACGTACTGTTCGGCCAGACCCGCGAATGTCGAGGTCATAAAGTACAGGTTCAGGCCCGACGGGGCGTTATAGAAAAACACCAGCATCATTCCCGGCATCATGTATTTCATCATTGTCTGTGAACTGGCCTGCTGCGGCGTGGTCGATGCGCCCATCTGCGGGTTCGTCTTCATCTGAAAATACATCACCACGCACAATAGAAGAGGAAGAAGGTTAAACCCGGTAATCGTACCTATCATCGAGCCGACCAGTGGGATATTAAGGCCCCCGCCGCCGAAAGATATCAGTGCGTCCGGCGCGGCAAGGTCGATAATCCACACCGGCAAAAAGGCTGCGTGACGCAGTTCCACCGAGGCGTTGATGCTCGTCCACAGGGCGATCAGGATCGGCATCTGAAGGAGCATTGGAAGGCACCCCAGAAGCGGCGTAGCGCCCTGGGCCTTGTACACCTTCATCATCTCTGCGTTCAGTTTGGCCTTGTCGTTTGCGTACTTCTTCTTGACCTTTTCCATCTCAGGGGCGAGTTTCTGCATCCGCATCATCGAGACCTGCTGCTTCTTCATCAGCGGATGCAGGCAGATCCGCACAAGCATCACCAGCAGGATAATCGCCAGTCCGTAGTTGCCTAACGTTACGTACCCACTGAAGAAATCCAGCAGCCACATCATTCCGAGCGTCAGTGGCTGGAACGCGCAAAAGCACGCGCCGGTCTGGAGCGTTCCCTTGTAATCCAGGTTTCGGTACAACGGCGTGTCGTCGAACAGGTCCCGCTTCTTTGGGCCTGCAAAAAGGTCCAGACGAACATCCGTGCTTCCGCCGCCGTTCAATTCGTAAGGCCCGAGGTTTATCCCCGCCAGGGATGTCCGCGGTCGCCCCGTTTCTTCCAGTGCCGCGCCGAAAAAGGCTGCCTGGGACTGAGGGGCGGTGAGTTTTTCCGAATCTTTCGGGACGATGTACGTCAGCGCTGCGAAGAATTTGTTGGTTTGGCCCGTCCACAGGACCGGTTCGGCGGTATCGCTTCTGCCCACTTCCCTGACATCGGCAAGCCCCGTCTTCATCTTGCCGAGATCCCTGGACGAAATCGCGTCAATCTTCACCTTTCCGCCCTCGTACCGCCCGTAAGCCAGCGTGCGATCATCGCTGCGGACATCCTCCATCGACAGACCGGTGGTCGAAAACTGCATCAGGGAAAACTCCGCCTTGCCGGTCTTGTCGAGATTGACCACCTCCAGATCGACGAGGACCGAATAACTGCCCGTCCGAAGCGTGTACGTCTTCCTGAGCAGGAGAAACGGTTCGTCGTTGCGGTAAATCCGGGCAGAGAATGTTACGCTTTGGTTTTGTACTTCGTTTTTTTCGTTTTTCTCCGTCTGCACCTCACCGGCAGTCCATCGCGGACCCGAAAGGTCCAGCGGTATCCGCTCCACGCCGGCGATAACAGTAATCCGTCGCGTCGCCAGCGGATAGAACGTCCGGTCGCCGGTGATGACGGGGTTCAGCAGGCTGTAATGACCCTGGAGTTCAGAGTCTTTCTCAACGGCCTGGAGGTAGGCGGCGTGGTTCTTCTCGCGTTCGCATCGGCGTTTATCGGCAACCGTGGCGAAATAATCGGTCAGTTTTGCGGTTTTGACGGCAGCGCCCAGGCTGGTGAGCCTGACCTGGAGTTTGAAACCGGGGCTCCCGTCCGTCGGCTTGTCGTTCGAACCGAGCACCACTTCGTGGACCGGGCTTTTACTCACAGGCCAGCGTGTTTGGGAAGTGGTTTGGGGACCAGCCGGCGCGGGCGGTGCGGGTGGTTTTATTTCAGCCGACCTCGTCGCCGGCGCAGAAGCCGGCTGGGTTGTCGCCTGCCCGCGAAGATACGACATCGGCGTTATCGGTCCGGCAACAATCAGCAGTCCAACCAGTATGAGATTTCGATAATTCACTTTCTTATCCTTACCTGCCCTCTCGCAGGCGATTTCCCAGGTAGTTATCCAGTTCCCGGATTGCGTGGACCTTCGAGATCGTCGCCTCCACGTCATAGGCGACACGGACGAACAGCACTTTCCGCTCCTGAAGGATCACGTAACCGGCGCGTGTGTCGCGGTCCCTCGGCTGACCGACGGAACCGACGTTAACCATAGCCTTGTGGTCGTCCATTTCATAGACCCCGCCGAGTTCGTCCGGGCTGTAAAAGTCGGGCGTCGGAAGAAACACGCCGGGAACGTGAGTGTGGCCGATCAGGCAAAGGTTCTCGAACCGCTCGAACAGCCCTTGAACCTTGTTCGGGGCATTATAAACATCGTCGGGAAATATGTACTCATTAACAGGGCGACGAGGTGAACCGTGAACCAGCACAGTATGACCGACAGGACATTCATCTGCCGACAGGACGCTCTTGACGGGCAGTTCGCCCAGGAACTCCCATCGCCGGGTGCGGGCGGCTTTGTCGGTTTCAGCCTCAAGCACCGCGCGAGTCCAGTAACAGGCGCCTTCGGCGCCGAAATTGAAATTGCTCGGCTCGTACATAACCGCAAAATCGTGATTGCCCATAAGCGTAATCCGGCAGCGTTCCAGCACCAGGTCCAGGCACTCCGCCGGCTGGGGGCCGTAACCCACGACGTCGCCCAGACAGACAATCTGCGTAATCTCCCTGGCGGATATGTCCTCCAGCACCGCCGTCAGCGCCTCGAGGTTGCCGTGGACGTCGCTTATGACTGCTACTGGTTCCATTTAGAGGCCCATTTCACCTTCAACACGAAGATGCTATGCTATGTCCTAGAAACGGTAATTGTCAAACAGCGTTTCAGAGGGACCGGAATGCCGGAATGCCGAATTACCGTGAAAAACAAAAAGCAACCGGATTACCAATTACCAATCACCAGTTACCAATTACGAATTACGAATTACTGATTACCAATTACGGAGTACCGTATGTTGGATGCGATGATCTTTGATTTCGACGGCGTTGTGGTGGATTCCGAACCGATCCACCTGGCGTGTTTCCGCGATGTCCTGGCAGGGTGCGGTATCGAACTGACCGGCGAAGACTACTACGAAAAATATCTCGGCTTCGACGACCACGACTGTTTCCAAGCCGTGATGACCGACAACGGACGCCGGGTTGATGAGCGTCAAATCGCCGAAATGAGGGACAGGAAGACGCTTCTGGTCCAACAGGCATTCAGTGAGTCGGTCCGCCCGCTGCCGGGGGCGATCGAACTGATGCGGGCCGCCCGGTCAGCCGGCGCGGCTCTGGCCATCTGCTCGGGCGCGCTGCGAGAGGAAATTTTACTGGCGGGAAGAACCGTCGGAGCCATCGACCTGGTCGAGGTGGTGGTCTCGGCTGAAGACGTCCAAGCCGGAAAACCGGACCCAGAAGGATACATACTGGCGCTGAAATTGCTGAACGAGAAAAAAGTGGGACTCCGCTCTGCTGCGTCCCAGCCTACACGAATATCCCCGTCCGGCGTCTGGGTCGTCGAAGACTCCCCCGCCGGCGTTCAGGCCGGAAAAAAAGCAGGCATGAACGTCCTTGCCGTCACCAACTCCTACGCCCGCGCCGCACTGACCGACGCCGACCGCATCGTCGCCTCACTGACCGAAATCACCCCGGCAAATCTATAGACCTGCCCATGCCCTGCCGGTAGGTTGTGGCCAGCCGCAAGGATTAAAAGGGGAGCAACAAAAAAGGTTCCCGACCCCTTTAATCTAGGCCACAATTCTGACCAGTCGCTCCGCCTCTTCAGGCGTGTCCACGTCAGGGAAAATCGCTAATCCACGGTGGTCGAGCTTGTCGATTAGTTCCGGGACTTCCGTCTGCGGACACGCCACTACCAGCGGTTTTCGAGCTTCCTGAAACAACCGAAACATATCGAGCTTAGCTAGGGCTGATGGCGTGCCCGCGCCTGGTGAATACTGAATGGCGGTAATCAATGGCTCCTCGGCCAACGCCTCCGCATGCCGCGAGGCGCCCTCACCGTCCAGATGGAACAGGCACCGTCCCGCCCTGCGTGACTGCTCGGCCAACGAGGGCAGGCATATCTTCTGAAAATGTTCCGGACCAATCATGAAGTTGAAATCGCAGGTCGGCAAGGCATAGGCCCTATCCGACCAAGCCAGCAGCCAGTTGACAACACCGGCGTCCGCGCCGGTTACGGTGTCGTACATCAGAACAAACACGCGCTCCCACGCGTCCATCAACTTGTCCGCCGCGCGGACAATGGCATCCGGATTGTCATACAAATCCGTCAAAAGCGATTGCGAGCCCCGCATGTTCGCTAAGATATCTACTGCCCCGGATAGATCCGGCAAGGCCACGACATACTTGCCTGCCGCGTCCTGTGCTACGCGTTGCGCCAATTGCAGAACAACCTGGAGCCAGTGATTGTTTTCGTCCAACACCAGGACAGCTTCATCGGACCATTCGTCAATGATGGGCGTCTGCCACGAGGTGTTTTCCTCTAAGGCGAAATGGAGTGGCGCGCCCAGGAACGCGGCCGTGGCCACCGGCCCGATATCTACGCGGATGTTCGGCAGTGTATCTCCAATCCAGCAGGTGTTCTCGAACTGCTGGCGCCGCACCTCAAGCCACGCATCAGGCTTTTCGAGCAAATCAAAGGCTTTATCCCAGCGGATATCGGCGCGTTTTCGCGTCGGAGCAACAAGTAGCGGGCGATCAGCATCGAAACGCCACCACGCCTCCCACCTTTTCGCCACCTGCTGAAAATCCGGACAGAACGACAGCGGCTGAGATGAAACCTTCCGCAAACTCTCCGCCCATTCCGAGTGTTTCTCAACAGTACACATACCTGTCCGCATTATTGGCTCCTGCTGTCTTTACTCTGACCTACTCCGAATTGTTGCACTACTTGTTACTCAAACTGACCGGTTTCATGCCGCAAGGAGATTCTCCAAGCGGTGGATGACAGGCTTCTCATGGCTGCGTTTGACGACAGCTTCGACCGCCTCTTGCCAAACCACCTGACTCATCCGGGCCTTAAGCTGGCTGATCGGAGGAAGTCGCAGTGTACTGGTTCAGCGTGAATTGGACAAATCCTTTTTCGTGATAAGTGGGTGGTTTCATATTGCACACGTGGTTACCGACCGCTCCGGGTGCTCCGTCTCCGCAACGCCGCCCTGACCGATGCCGACCGCATCGTCGCCTCACTGACCGAAATCACACCTGATGATTTGTAACCGGCAGTTCGGCCCTGACGATTTTTCGCTCTATTCTTCTGTCTCTTCCGCCGGTTTGGGTGTTTCAGCCGGTCTTGTGGTCGTCGGCGGTTCGGTTGTCGGCGGGGGCAGTTTGATTTTTACGGTCCTGCCACGGGTCATGCGCTTGACCAGCAGTTGCAGTTCGTCCTGGTCCTTGACGAGTTTTTCAAATTCCTCGACATCGGCGACCTCTTTCCCGTTGACGTGCGTGATAATTTCATAAGGTTTGAGGCCTGAGACGGACGCCTTTGACCCCGGTTCGATCTTCGAGATAATCACGCCGGCGTCTTCGGGCTTCTTCTGGAAGTACCGCTGCAGTTCGTATGTCAGGTTTCTGGCAGTCAGGCCCAGCGGCGCGGACTTGTATCGCTTTGCGGTGTCGTAATGCGGGGGGCTGACGAGGACTTCGAAGTCCTTGCGGACGATCTTACCGTCGCTGAAGAACTCCGCCTGGTATTTCTTCCCGAACCCCAGGTCGGTCAGTGCCCGCGTCAGGAGGTTTTCGCGGCTCGGCCAGGGCGTGGGGATGCGGTCGTAGTACTGCTCTGGGACTTCGTCGAGTCGCTCCCACGGGAATGTCCCTCCGGCGAAGCCGGAGGTCTCCACCCGAATATCTATGGGCTTGGGCTGGTCCTCGGCGTGTATTCGCAGCAGGACAAACCCCGCCTTGATGCCCGCCTTATCGGCAGGCGAATCGGGATAAACATACGAAACCAGCGCACCGGTCGCTCCGTCGTTTGTCAGGTCGGAAACGTTGTTAATCCTCGCCAGTTCCTTATTGAGGCCCTGGAGTTCCACGCCCATCCATGCGAGACGGCTTTCTTCTTCCTCTGTCAGGGGGATGTTGGCCTTATCGATGTTTGTATCCAGGTCGCCGAGGACTTCGGTCAGATATGAAGTAGCCGTCAGCAGCAAGCCGTCGGACCCCCCTCGTTCCTGGATGGAGACCTTTTCCCGCCTTGCCACCGGAATCGCCACCAGTGTTCCGTCAATGTCGAAAAAGAAGGAATCACGGTCGCCCCAACCGACCTCCGGATACATATGCCGTTTCCATCCGAGGCCGTACGCAGTAATGCGGTTGTAGGCGAAGTAGGCTACGCGTTTTTTGCCCTGGATGATGATCTTCGCCGTCAGCAGGAGTTGATTTTGGTACTTACGCGTGTCTTCGGTCGAAAGCGTTATCGCTCCGTCCAGCGGTTTTTCCGGCGTGGCGATGAACCCGCCGTAATCCTTCAGCGTGCATTCGAATTTCGCGACGACCGGTTCGGCGGTCCCGGGCAGATATACCCTGACCCGCTCCAGCCTGGCCGTTACCTTCGGGGGCATGTTGGCCAGCACGAAAATTCTGTTCCTGGCAACCAGGACGCCGACGGTATCGATCTCCGTCTGGCTTTCTTCACGGTTATAGTAATCTCCGGCGCCTCCTTTTTTAGGGCTTCGGAAGTTCAGCGTTACCTGCAGCAGGCTCTTTCCGGCTGATTCTTCAAGGTCGGACAGGGCCTTTTTCATTTTCTCGGCCTGGATTACCGGCCAATTCAACGGTGAACCTTTCCAGGAATCGTCGATCGGCCATTCGCTGTCCATCGAAACGGTAACGGCCTTTCCTTCTTTGTCGGTGATGAGGCAGTCCGACGGTCCGGCGAGGTACCGGCGATTTGTCTCCGTGGTGAACGCCGTCGAAAGTTTCAGCGGCCAGATACGTTTCGTCAGCGTCGTACCGTAGCGACCATAATGAACTGCCAGGTAAGGCTCCTCGGCTTTGGCGTCGAAAACGAGGGGCTTGGCGCCTTTGAGCGGTTCGGACAGTTCAAGCAGCATCGCCCGGCGATCCGCTATATACGCCTTCGGAACAGCTTGGACCTGCTGACCGTCGAAACTGACGAACAGCCTCTTGATAAAGCGGGGATGCGTGATGATGTCCCCGGTAAGGACGATCTTCGGCGACAACAGAAAACCCGTCTGCTCCGCCGCCCTCTCTTCCCGAATGGCCTGTTCGCCGCCGGGAGGGGCCTCGCCCTTGTCGAACTTCAACGTGTATTCCACTCGCACCAGCGAAGGGGTAACGACATTGGCTATTTTAACCTGGTCGGCCGGTTCGATCTGCTTTTCTTCGTCTGTTTCATTTTCTTGTGCCCAAACGGGACACGCCAGAAACATCACCAGCAACATCGAAACAAAAATCCACTTGCCCATATCTCATTCTCCTGTCTTTGTTTCTGTTTTTCTAATCCCTAATCCCTAGTCCCAAGTCCCTGTCTTTTACTCTTTTTCAAAATCGCGGGCGAAGTCCAGGACGACCTGGCATATCAGCCCGTTTCTCAAGAGAGTAAAGACGATACGGTTCTTCTTTTTAATGTCTTCCAGTGCAGCCTTGTGGATCTTTTTGACGTCTTCCAGTGTTACCACTTCCTTACCGTCGATTTTCAGGACGATGTCCTGTCTGTGCAGTCCGGCATTACCTGCGTTTCCGGGGCGCTTGACGCCGTAGATGAAGACACCCTCTTTACGGTGGAAGTACAGGTCCAGGTTGTCGAACTGGTTAATGGCCTTGACGGTGAGGTCCCATCGCGGGCAGTCGAGTTCTTCGCCCTCGACCTTTCCTTTTGTGCGCGGGGTAAGCGCAACGGTAATAGTTTTTTCTTTCCGCAGCAGTTCCACCTGGACGGGTTCGCCCTTGGTCAGCAGCCCCAGCCCTCTTCGGACCAGAGGCAGGTTTTCTTCCGTCAGTGCGTTGACATTCTTTCCGCCGATTCGAAGGATTCGATCCCTGGCGAGGATGCCCGCGTGTCTGGCCGGGCTTTCCGGGTCGGTCTCGGCCACGATAACGCCCTCGGTTCCCTCGAAGTACATGTTGCGGTTGAAATCCCTCAGCGGCTGGAGTTGCAGACCGGTCCATGACCAGTTGACCTTTTTATGCTCGCGCAATTGCGGAACGATATATCCGATGGTCTCGGAGGGGACGGCGAAGCCCATGTCTCCGCCCATCATGGAGCCGCGTGTGTTGATGCCTATTATCTCGCCGGCGGTGTTGACCAGAGGACCGCCGGAGTTGCCCGGGCTGATGGATGCATCGGTCTGGAGCCACAGGCTGTATTCGCTGTTACCGGGCAGATAACGGATCGTGCAAGACACGATCCCGATTGAAACGGACCTGCTCAGTCCCCACGGCGCGCCCATCGCCATGACGAAATCGCCTTCTTTCAGCGTCGTCGAGTCGCCCAATGCGGCGTGAGGCAGCGGACCGGCTCCGGCGGGAAGCGTAAGTTGTATAAGCGCCAGGTCGGTATCTTTGTCGCTGCCGACGACCTTTGCATCCAGCGACTTTCCGTCAAGCAGCAGACAGCGGACCTCGACGGCTTTATCCACTATGTGCCAATTGGTCAGGATTTCACCGCTCGGCGAGATGAGCACGCCGCTGCCGGAAACCTCCTCGGTGATCTTCTTTCCCATTTCGTGGCTTTCCTTGAGGCACTTGACATAGACCACCGCCGGGAAGACCTTGTCCTTGGCATCACTGACGACCCTGCGGAAGTCCATCCTCGCCAGGTCGGCGTTTTTGTCCGTCTGTGGGCCGTTTCCCGCAGGCTGACAGCCCAAACCGCACAACAGCACAACCAAAAGCACGCTCAAGCAACAATTCTTCATGGCGCTGATACTCCTTGTATAAGCCGCTCCCGCCACTTTCCCCAACACTCACCTGCCGGCAGGCAGGGCGAAGACAGAATCATATCATCACTGTGGGTAAATATCGAAAAATTGTTTCGGGAAAACCCCCGGAATTATTTCCTGTTTTCGGATTCTATCTCCGTCTGAAGTAACGTAACTTGCGGCGGCGGAAAAAGACGCTTCTTTAAGGAACGAGTTCCAAACGCCTGAGCAAATCCATAACATCCATGTGCTTAGAAGAACAGCCCTCCGGACGGTATTCGTAGAAGACACTTCGTGCATCTGTGTCGCGGGAACAAACGTCATACCCCAAAACCCATGCAAGCGCAAATGTCTCACGCTCTCCAGGATCCGCTACAACCAGGGATTGAAAATGCTGAAGATACTCTTCATATTGTTTGCCAGAAAGATCGTCCTTGGTCACAAGACGAGGTACGCTTTCTCGATTTATCCGGGCGCAATTAAATGGTATCCATCTTTTTGTCGTTCGGTCACGGTGTCCTTTTATCTCCTTCCTGATAACATACTCGGCGACACAAGCCGAAGCCCCGAGAGATTTACGTACTTTACCGAAGACATTCCATTCAAGCAGACAAATGAACGCATCAGCATCAAACAAAATAGGGCGATGTGCTTTCGCCATTCAGTCATCCTTGACAGCAGCAATTTTCCCAAGAACTTCATCGAGCCTTTTGTTTTCCTCGGCTGATTGAGGCTTTACTAGCGGGCGAATCTCTTCAATCACCACTTGCTTGCTCGGGAGACCAAGTATTTCCGCAAGTTTCCCGGCCGTGATCTTGCCACAGCGATACGCTTCAAAGGCCATCTCTCGATACAACTTGGGAAACCTGGAAATTGTAGCAGCAGTGGCCTCCGAAACACCTTCAGGCTTCCACGTCAGCCGTGGAGAGTCTGGAATAGTTTCTTGATGGGCGTCCGGTGCATATGATTTCCAGAGAGTATTCCAGTCGGCGTTGTCGAGTCGAGCCTGAATGTCCTCGTATGATGGGCCGGTTGGTATTTTCGTCAGGCGTCTCAAAATGACATGGTGACTTACTCCGAATGTTTGGGCCAACTCGATAATAACGCGGTCGGGAACATCCGTCGGGTCAATACCGTAGGTTTG
>CAYUYD010000060.1:0-11101 GCA_964449105.1 uncultured Planctomycetaceae bacterium
ATTAACTTCCATTCGCCTAAAATCGCAAGCCAGATGCCCCCAACAATGCCACCAGTAAAATTAAGAATCATAATTGGAACACTTAAAATTTCTATAATTTTATTTAACATGGCTGATCCCCTTTGGCATTATGATACATTCTAACAATGATTGGACAGTCGGTTGCTCGCGCAACACTGCGACAGGTTCCGCGTGCAACAAGTTGCACGCCTTACAAACTTCGTTCCAGCCTACAAACTGTCCTATTTTTTCAACCTTTCAACCTTTAATCTTTATTTTATCCCAAGATTGTTGAGCGCCTTCATATAGACCATGTATAAGTACCGCCAAACGAAGTCCCGCTTCTTTATTTAGTGTGTTCGGATTAAGGCCTAGCCGGTCGCAGAAAGTAAACACGAGAGGGCTCAACATAAATTTTTGTTTCCAAGCATTTTCAGACCCTATCCTGTTATTTACTCTATCAACACTTTCATCTATATTAATTCCATTTATTTGGGCATATTTGATATTTTCAGCAATCAACTCTTTTCTCTTGCTATAATTCCAAATTAAATTCATTTTCCCAAGTTTAGTAAGCCAATTAAGAGTGACACTGGCGATCATACCATTGTAATCATGCATGCCACTCCAAATATCGTCTTTCCCTTTTTCATGTAGGTAGTGCTTTGTGAAGGCACTTTGAGCGACAACAACTCTACCGCTAACAAATTTATGTGTCCACGCAAGCGCAAATAATTCAAATCGTAAAGCCATTAACTCGTCTGCCAATTTCTGTTTATCAACATGAGCAAATGCGGGGTCTATTTCCCCAATTACATAATCAGGAAGTACTGTGCCGACATTAACACCCCCAATAGTAGGATTGAGAATTTGATTGTCATAGAAATCGCGACAAAAATCTTCGAGATTAACATCCTCGAGATTAACTTTTTGTTCTTTGAAAAAAAATGACATGACGATTTCTTTAAATGACATGGCGATTTCTTTATAACTTGTAGTTGGTTAGCGGGTTAACCGCCTCACGCGAACGGCAACCAACACGAATTTTGTGCGTAGGAGGACGAATTGTCAAATTTCCTTTTTCAGCTTTTCAGTTTATAGGGCAGGCAACTTGTTGCACGACCAACAAACTAAAACTACAATTCGAATCCGATATCCATTCCCTACCGTCTTACGAAGCGAGTTTCTTGGCGATCTCGGCCACGTGCTTTCCCTGGAATCGGGCGATGGCCAGTTCATTTTCGCTGGGGAGGCGCGAACCGTCGCCGCCGGCGATAGTGGAGGCTCCGTATGGAGTCCCGCCGCTCACTTCGCCGGTGTTCAGCAGGTGCGGATCGGAATAAGGCACGCCCACGACAACCATCCCGTGATGCAGGAAAAAGGTATGCACGCACCGCAATGTAACTTCCTGCCCTCCATGCTGAGAACCGGTGCTGGTGAACGCGCTGCCGGCCTTGCCGGCCAATGCTCCCTTCTGCCAAATCGCCCCCGTCTGGTCGAGGAAACTCTCCATCTGGGAACAGATGTTTCCAAAACGGGTCGGCGTTCCGATAATCAGGGCGTCCGCCTCGGTCAGTCGCTCCGCGCCGGCGATGGGAATATGGGCGAAAAGTTTCTGGGCCTCTTTGGCTCCGATTTTCGCCAGAACTTCATCTCGCCCCGGCGAGTCGCCCGTGGTGACCGGCACGAGTTCCGGCGTCCTGAAAACCTCCACGCTCGCGCCGGATACCTCTTTGACGCCTTCTGCTATCGCCTCTGCCATCCGATAGATGTGGCCATACATGCTGTAAAACACAATCTGAACTTTGACTTTATTCTTCATTGTGTTCTCTCCGGCGTTTCATTTCTTCCATATCGATGGTTTTTTCATCGCGGCGTTCGGCTACAACGGCCAGATCATGTAAATCCTCCAGCAGATGTTCGTACCGCTCGACGGGGAGAATTACAGCAGTCCTGCTGCCGTTATCGTCAACTATGTATCGTTCATGCTCGGTCTTCATTGCGACATCCTCTCTAATCCACAACTGTGATTATACCATCGGCAAACTCTTACGCTCCGAATTTTTCCAGTTTTCCGGCATGTGCCATTGCAAGCGGGAGGAGTTCTTTTCCGGTGATGGTTCCAATTTCGCCGCCCCGGCAGGCGATTTCGTCGAACCTCGCAGGCCCGCCGCCGCGGATGTGCGGGGCCTTCATCAATATCGGCACCGGATGCCAACTGTGGGCCTTCAGCGACGGCGGCGTCGAGTGGTCGCCGGTGATTATCAGCACGTCCGGGTCGGCCTCCAGCAGCGCCGGCAGCGCAGCGTCCATCTCCTCGATCCGAGCGATCTTGCCGGGCAGGTCGCCGTCCTCGCCTGTCTTGTCGGTGTACTTGTAATGGGCGAATACGAAGGTGTGTTCGCCCATCGCCTCGGCGGCGCCGGCGCAGACGTCGGCAGCTGTGGTCGGCTCCGATACGACCGGGATGCCGAGCAGTCGCGCCACGCCGCGATACATCGGATAACCAGCCACTGCCGCCGGATTCAACTTGTAGCGGTCCGAGAACCTCGGCCAATCGGGGAACTTCGCGAACCCACGGGCGAGGATCATATTGGCCTTCGGTTCGTCGGCGATGATTTTCCGCACCTGCCCGATGATCTCTGCGGCCATCTTCGCCGTTTCGGATTTTTCGTGCGGCGGGCGCGTCGGCGACAGCGGGGCTACGCCGACGACCTGCGGGTCCGTATCGCCGATGTCGTCGTCAAGGTCATCGCCACGAAAGACCATCAGCGCCCGATGCTCGGCCTCGGTTCCGAAGAAAACCTCCACGCCGTCCGGCGGTTTGAGTTTTCGACGTATTTTCTCGAGGACTCGCCTGTTGACCTCGTCGCTTATCCGCCCAGCCCGGCGGTCGGTAACTTTGCCGCCCGCATCGACGGTGCAGAAGTTCAGCCGAGCGGCTACGTCGGTCTTTTCCAGGGGGAACTCTATTCCCAATGCGCTCAGTACGCCCCGCCCGACCTGATAGACCAGCGGGTCGTATCCGAACAATGACATGTGTCCGGGTCCGCTGCCGGGAGTTATGCCCGTGGCCACCGGTATGTGCAGGCCTATGGCGCTCCTGCCGGCCAGGGCGTCGAAGTTAGGCGTTCGGGCCTGCTGGAGGGCAGTACCGGCGCCGTCGTTGTCGCAGTCGCCCACGCCGTCCATAACCAGCAGGACAATCCGCTTGTCGTTCTCGATAGCCAGCGAAGAAATCACCTGCCCGTAGATGTCTTCGTACATTTCACAGACCTTTCGATAATATGTGCGAGTTCGGATAAGGAAGGATACCAGTTTGGAGTAAATCTGTCCATTTACTCCGTACTCAGTAATAAATCGAACGATGGATATAAACCCTACGAGCCGCGACCGTAAGGGAGCAGTCGGCAAACTCTTCATAACTGGAACGACCGCTCCCTTACGGTCGCGGCTCGTAAAGTAAAATAGTTTCACTGCATCTGCGGGACAATTATCACGCCCCGCGCGAAGGCAGCCGTCTGACTGTTCAAAAGGCGGAGGTTTCGGATGGCGTCCTCATAGTCCGGTTTGACCTTCAGAGCATCCTTGAACAGCCGTTCCGCCTCCGCCCAGTCGGCCAGACCTTCGCGGCGGGCCTGGTCGGCTTGGTCTGGTTTTCCCTCGCTATAACATTTCTGCATAAGCAGCATCTTGTCTGTTCCCCTCAATGCAAGGCGCCTGCCCAGGCCGTTCATCGCTTCGTAGTAGTTTTTCTCCTGCATGAGGCATTTCCGCCATACGTTTATGGCATGACCGCCCCACCCCATACGGTCCAGCAGCGAAGCGGCGATATGCAACGAATGGGCAGGCAGAGGGTCGGCAACAAAGATGCTCTTGATAAATCCGTCTATGTCGAAATCCTTCTCGGTGATACCTGCACTTTGGGCCAGTTCCGCATTGGCTCCGCCCCGCCGGAGGAAAACAACGTGGCTGACGCCGACGTGCACAACGACCCAATCGGGACTCGCTGCAAGTGTCTTTATCAGCGGCGCGGTATCGTCGGCCAAGCGCAGGACGACGACGCCTATGTCGTATTCGCCCGCGACCTGGGCGAAATCGCGCCGGCCTCCGGTGCATTCGGAAACCCAGCGCATCACGTAAGGCGGATACGCCCACGTATTGGTCAGGACGGGAACCGCCCTGTGCGGGTCCGTAAAATACATCAGGTTGGATGAACTGCCGTAATCGCAGAAGACCCTCCCGGCTGGGCGGTTGGCATTAATCCACCTGGCCGATTCGAGCGGGGCTGTAATGTTCGACACACCCCACCCGAACCGCCAGGCCCGACGCTCCAAAAAGTAAAACCGGTTCGTCATTACCGATACCGTCCACCAACCTGCCAGGACCAGCGTAACCACCGCGACGGCGACGGCAGCGCGGCCTGCGAACGGGCTGGCGGATGTATTTCGGCGGAGCCTTTCACGCAGGGCATTCCACCCATCCGTCAGGATAATCACGCTCAGCGGCACGATTATCATCGCAGCCGGCGCTATGTTGCGCCGCATCCGGGTCGAGACAACCGCCATCCCCGCCAGCACAAGCACCCAGCCCCACCGCCGGCGAAGCACACCGACCAGGCCGGCCACACCCGCCAGGCAAAGCACGACGTAGTATGCGGTTATGACGCGCGTTTGGCGGACGCCCTCGGCGAACGGCGTGAAGAATTCGCCAATCTCCGCCCACGGATGTCCGCCGCCCGAAGCATACGCCCCGCCGGCGATGTTGTTCCTGGCCATGAACAGCAGCGTCTGGATCGGCATAATCGCCCCGCGGACGAACCACGGATTGACCAGGCAGGCGAGGATTACGCCCACCAGCGCGATGCCCGTCCATTTAAGCCGCAGGCCCGTCGGGTCTTTTTCCGCGGAGTGTGTTACGAACCGCGCCCATAACCAACGAAGCAGCACATCGGCGAAAATCGCACCGACCAGCGCCACGCCCAGGATAAAGTAACTGTGCAAATTGACCGCAAGTATCTGTAGCGCAATCACTCCCACGGTTCGCCTACGGCTACGTTTAGCCGCCGCCGGAACGGCGGCGCTTGATGTGGCGGCGCTCGACCCGACGAGCAGATACCACTGAATCATCAGTATCAGATACCCGAAGACTTCCGGGCGAATGTTGAATCGCTCATAACCGGCCAGCGCGATCAGTACGCAGGCGGGGGCGACCCAATGCCACGCCGCCCCGCAGCCACGCATCGCCGCGACGACCATCAGGAAAATCGCCGCAATCAGCCCAGCCTGAAGTATCCCCAAGCCGGTTATTCCCCCAGCCTTGTTGGCCAACGCCATGATGACCTGGCTGAGCCAGTTGGCGTTGACGAAGTGATATGTGCCGGTCGCGGGGTCGTATCGACAGCCGGGGCCGAGGTTGGCAGGGTCGGACAGGATTTTGGGATCCAGGCGGGTATAGACGAAGCGGTTGGTCTGGACGATTTCGCCGGTCTCCAGAAAGTGATCCCCGTAGGCAAGGTGGTATCCGACGTCGTAACTGGCGATAGGCCTGACGGACAGCGCCACAGCCAGGACCATCGCCGCAGCCGTAGCCGCGATACCGACAGCCCGCACCCTACCCGCTGAACTGCCGGGCGATAATTCATTTTCCGCACCAGTTTCCTTCATGTAGGGGGTGATTCTAAACAATCCCGCCCGGTTTGGCATCAATTTATCCCTTATGGCTTTGCCAAATCTATTAACTATTGCCGTTTGTTTGCGTTGTGATATACTCGGGTTGTTTGTATCGCAGTTGGGCTGGTCGCTCGTACGGGCGACATCATTCTGTCGATTAAAATCGAAAATGTCGGGCAATATGCCAGACCAGCCTGCTGAAAAAAAGGAACAGGCACAGATGTCCCCACGGGACGCTCGGCGTAAGCCGTCCCTTGCGGGGCGACGTGTCAGTCCCCCTTTCCCAAAAATTATTCGGGCAATACAGGCTCCTAGCCGATGAGGATATTATGAACAGAAAACACTTGTTGTCGGTTACAAAATTCCGCCCGCTGGTTCTGGCCTCGCTGCTTGTTTGCGGCGTGTGGCTCGCAGGCTGCGGCGGCAACGTCAGGCGGGTCGATGTCGATAGCGAGGACGCCATGATGGGCGGCATCAGTTCCAAGGACTTCCGCACGGTCTGCATGGAGATGTCGCAGTCGCTCATTCGCCTCAAGACCATACAGGAAGCCTCCCGACCGCCGCGCATCGCCTTCGCACAGGTCAAGAACAACAGCGACGAGGTGATGGACACCCAGGGCTTCCTCGACAAGATGCGAACCGAATTGCTCAAGAACTCCCAGGGCAGGGTCGAGTTCCTCGACCGCGAGCTGGCCCGGCAGATAATGGATGAGAAAGACCTCAAGATATCCGGCACGGGCAGCGCCGGCAAACCCATGCTTGGGGCGGACTACTTCCTGGCCGGCACAATCACCGGCATCCGCCGCTCGCGGGGCAGGGAGTCCACAAGCTACATGCGATTTGCCTTCCGCCTCACCGACGCCGGCACCAGCGCGATCGTGTGGGAGCAGGATTACGAGATGAAGTTCTATCAGAAGTCGGGCATATATGACCGTTGAGCAAGGAGCGTGCAATGAGAATCTTCGCTGCTGTTGCGATGGTTGCGGCCTGTCTGGCGCTGGCGGGTTGCGGCCCGCAAAAACCGGTCGGCTGGCAGAACCCGCTGGACGTACTAGAGAAGACCCTTCCGGCGGATGGCAATAACGCCGGTTACGTGCTGTCGCGGATGGAATACGCCCGCCTGGCGATTGAAATGGGCTGCTACAGCCGGGCGAAGGTTCGGCTGGAGGAGTCCTTCAGGCAGTTTGACGCCAGCCATTCCAACGTTGCCGCGGCCCTCGGCTCGGAGAAGTACAAGTACTACAAGGGCGAGACCTACGAGCGGGCGATGATCTGCTTCTACCTGGGTTACATCGCCTACCAGGGTGGCGAGTACAACGATGCGAGAATCTTCTTCGCCCGCGCCCTGGCCGAGGACCGCAAGGCCGTAGTCAAAAAGGACACGCCCGAGATATACGGCGACGACTTCGGCATGGCGTACTTCTGGCTGGGCAAGGCCTACCAGAAACTCGGCGACGTTGACAACGCCCGCATCGCCTTCCAGAAGGCGGGGCGAATCAGCCCACGGAAAGATTCCGCCAAAGAAGAGGCACAGGACAAGGAAAAGGCCACAGCCGCCCAAAAGGCTTGCATCCAGGGCGAGGAATGGTGCATCGAGACCTTCGCGGACCAGAAAAAACCCGAATTGTACATATCGCAAATCACCGACCTTCGCGGCGCGCTAGGCCAGACGATTCCTTGTCCAGCCACACTGCCTTCAGCCTCGGCTGCGCCGCCCGCCGCGGCAATTTCGCCGGTCAAAGACGCCTTCCTGACGTGCGATTATCAGAAGGACGCTAATCTTGTTTTGACGATTGAACTGGGCAATCCGCCCTACAAGTACCTTTCCGGCATTCAGAACGAGACCACCAGCGTCGGCAGGACGGTGATCTATCCCGCCCACGTGATGATCTATGTCGATGGCCACCTTGCCGGCGAGGCCTTGAATGTGGTGGACCTCTGGCACCAGGCCGCCACGCAGGATCGCATCGCGGAGAAGGAAGGCGCCCAGACCGGTAAGGCCCTGGCAAAAACGGCGCTAGTACTGATCAGCGGCCGGAGCTCCGACTGGGACGTCACCGGCGACATCCGCTACTGGGTTTCGCTTCGCGGCAGGGGCTTCGTGCACTCGGCCAAGCTCTCCGCCGGCGCTCACACGCTCTGCCTGAAGATGTACGACATAAACGGCAATCTCCTGCCGCGGTGGACAAACACGTACTATGGCATCGTCGTCCCGGCCTCCGGAGAGGCGTGCGTCCTGCTGGCGCCTCGGTTCAACGGCGACAATCAGTTGCAGCCGGAACTTCTCGCCAAGTCCCTCAAGACCGGCGCCACATTGCAGGAACCGTAAGGAGAATGCGTGAAGACTATCGCGTTTATAGTGCTTGCCTGTTTATCAACGCTGGCGACCGGCTGCGGAGAAGAGCCGGCCCGGCTTGAGGTTGCGCCGAACATCCTGTTCGTGGACCCCGGCGCGCCGGGGCTGACCGGACAGGTGGAGATCGTCCGGCAGGTTAAGGATCGCGTGGAAGGAAACCTTCTGCGCGTTCGCACGCAGTTTCGCAGCCGCGCGAAGGGCGGCCTGTGGATCGACATCCAGGTCGCATGGAAGGACAAGGACGGCTTCGAGTTGTACAAGACCAACTGGGCCCCCAAGCACGTGCCGGCGGGCGTTATCGAAGACCACGAGATCGTATGCATGCGCGACGACGTAGCCGATTACGAGTTCCGCATCCGCAAGCCGGTGCGGGCGAAGGACTGATACCGGCATATTCCGCCGCAAGGCATGGTCGCCGACCGGCGGCATTTTTGGCAAAAACCGCGAGGACCGCATAATGAAACATATCGATACGAAACGGATCGCTTTACTGGCATCATGGCTGCCGCTGATATGCGGGTGCGGGGCGGCGTACAAGCCCGTGCCCTACGTCGCCAAGGCGCCGGATGCGCCGCGGGCGATCGTCTGCCACGACGCCATCGGCCATACGCCCGGCAACAAGCCGTGGATACTCGGCGGCAACTGCTGCTGCACGCCCACGCGACAGGCCTACGAGCGCGGCGTCCGGGAAAAGACCATCGAGCAATCCATGAACTACGAGCAATACCTGGAACTCTACCGCAGCCGCGGGATCGTTACCGATCTCGACCACAAGCTCTGCGGAACATGGTGTTCAAACGGCCCACATGTAACGATGGGAGGTAAGTGCATGGCCACGCCCGCGCCCGGAACGCCAATGTACGAGACGATCACTTACGGACCGCACAAGAACCTTCCAGCCGGCGACAAGTGATTCAGCAGGTAGGATACGGCAACGAAGGGACTGGAGAACTGAAACGGGATTACACGGGATTCAGAAACGAGACCGTCCGCCCCCAGAATCAGAAATGCCGCAATTCGACCTGCGCCTGCCCATTACGCTTCTTCCGGGAACATCTTGCCCTGCCTGCCACGCTTGGGCTTGTGCCGGGCAGGGGCCGGGAGTGTGTGTTGCGTTGCGCCGCCGGGGACACGAAGGCAGCGAGGGTTGGGCTTGTAAGGGTCTTTCAGCAACTCCTCGATGGTCAATATCTGGACCTTCGGATACGTCTGCTTATCCCACGGCGAGGTATATGTCCCAGCCGTTGCTGCCTCTGCCTTCATCGGCCCGGTCGGGTTCTGAAGCGTGATGAAGACTCCCATTTCCGCATTCTCGCGCGTCAGCGTCCCTACGAAATCGCGGATGTCCTTGCTTCCGACCTTGCCGCTCTTGACCTGCACCAGCATCGTCTTGGTAACTGGCTGTTTGCCCTTCATCTCGTCGAGGAAGTATCGCACGCCGTCTATGCCGAGGTCTGCGCCCTTTTTCTTCGTGCCCCCGACAGGCCTAGCGCCGATAAGACCAAGCGCCCAGAACTGGAACTGGTACGGGTCATGCTGCGCCAATGCCTCTGCCCCACTGATACCGGCAGGCTCGCCGATGACCTCATAGACCGGCAGTGGGTCAAAACGAGTCAGCCGGTGCTTGATGAGGTTAATCGACAGGTGCGTTATGTCTATACCAATCCACGTTCGCGGTGGCACAGGCTTTCCAGCCTGTGCAGATTCCTCAGCATCCTTTGGTGCACAGCCTGGAAAGGCTGTGCCACCAGAGGCCTCCCGATTCAACGTCTCCACCGCATCAATCGTCGTCCCGCATCCACAAAACGGATCCATAACCACATCGCCAGGATTGCTGCTTGCGGAAACGATACGCTTGAGAAGTTCAATAGGTTTTTGAGTTGGGTATCCCATTCGTTCAGCCGCTTGCGAGTTGATCGGAGCAATGTCGGCAATTACATCTTGAATAGGAATACCCCCTGTCAAATACCTCTTGTACTGGGGAAATCCTGCCCCGCCCTTTTTTCCCCTTGGTGTCCAATATATGTATTCGTGTTTATCGAGCAGATCGAGTTTGTCCTGTGTGGACATTTCATCCCAAGTCTTGGGTTCGATCCCAGGAATCGCTTGGCGGGGGGCAGCCCAGTGCTGTCCCAACGGGGACGGGCTAAAGCCGCGCCAGGGTTTTGATGAATCACCTTGCGTCGCTCCTGCCGCCGTCAAATCGCTAATACGGTATGTGCCCCTTTCGTCTTCATGTCGGTACTTCGAGTCAAGATATGCCTCTGAATAGACTTGATGGACAAGGTTCCATGTATGGGTATCACACTTGGAGTAAAACAGGATTACATCGTGTACACAACCCCATCTCTGTGGGTCGTTGTGCGCACTGGTACGTTTCCAGATTATCTCATTGTTGAAACTGGTTGGCCCGAAAATCGCGTCCAGTACCATCTTGAGATAATGGCTTGCAGTCGGGTCGCAGTGCAGATAGAGGCTTCCTGTGGATTTGAGTACGCGGTGCATGTGTACGAGTCTCGCGGACATCTGGACGAGATAGGCCATCATCGGCGATGCCTTCAGGAAGTTCATGAAGGTCTTCATCAGTTCGATAAGCGGCGCGGGCACAGCAGGGTCGTTGTGGATTCGCGTCAGCGCTTCGTTGGCGGCCATGTCCCATTTCCAGGTGTCCTCGAAGGCCTTAATCTGCGCCGCTGCCGGCGTGCCGGATGCCTCCTTGAACAGGACGTTGTAGTTCTGCTGGCTGTTGAAAGGCGGATCGAGATAGATCAGGTCGATACACTCATCGGGGAAAAGCGTCGAGTCCGAAAGAAACTCCAGATTATCCCCGAAACAGAGCAGGTTTTTGCCTTCCCATTCGGTCATATGGTCGCCCTTTTTGTGAGTTCGTATCGAGGATACAGAAAAAATCGACACGGGAAAAGAGATTAAAAGAAATCAACCGGAACAGTTTTTGGGGAGCAGGCCACCCGCACCGTTTTTCACCGTTTTTCGTTCACGTTTGCGCGCTTAAACGTCAACGCAAAAAAGGGGGGTGGCGAAAAAAATAAAAAATATTTCCATCATGGCGGAC
>CAYUYD010000061.1:0-11059 GCA_964449105.1 uncultured Planctomycetaceae bacterium
GGGACGATTTGACCGCCGGTCTGGTAGGTTATCCCTGCTGGGGCCTTGCCGGATACGAACCTGACAGCGCGTTTGAATTGATGCGGAATATCCTGCTGTACGCCCACACGGGCAGGCTTTCCGGCAAGGCGCTCCAGTAGGTCTGGGTGGAAGGCTCACTTTTTTCTCTGTCGGTTGTATCGTATAATAGGCGTCCGAAAGGAAGGTATATAACGGTCGATGCCAAGACAATTCGGCAGTGGTGGAAAGATTTCGCCAAGACCAAAAGCGACGATATTCGCAACACGCTGATTGAGCATTACTTACCAATCGTGCGATACACAGCCGAGCGGCTTTACGCCCGCCTGCCCGATGAGGTGGAGATAGATGACCTTATCTCGGCAGGCATATTCGGGCTTATCGACGCGATAAACGCCTTCGACCTGCGCGGGGGCGTCAAGTTCGAGACCTACTGCTCCCAGCGGATTCGCGGCGCTATCCTAGACGAACTGCGTAGCATGGACTGGGTACCGCGGCTGGTTCGAAGCATGACTACGGCACAAGCAACAGCAGAGGTATTTCTGACGGCGTTGCGGGCGCTTCCAAAGAAACAGCAAGCCGCAGTCTTGATGCGTATCGCCGACGAAAAGGATCTCAGGGAAGATTTGCTGGATTTGGCTCTGATCGCCTCAAGGCGCGACGAGCCGTCACGTCCGTTCCGTGAATATCTTGCGGAGAAGGGAAAGTGAGCCGTGCGGCACGTTACGAGGTCAGAATCAAGGCCTCCGCCGAGCGTGATATGAATCGCCTGTCGGCCAATGTCGCCGGCAGAATTGCAAAGGCGATACTTTCTCTGGAAACCTCGCCCAGACCTCAAGGATGCAGGAAACTCCGGGGACGAGTGGAGTATCGTCTGCGGGCTGGAAACTGCCGAATACTCTATATCGTTAACGATACTACACGAACTGTCGAAGTGATGGCGGTGGGGCATCGCAAAGACGTGTACCGGTGAGTTGAGCGGAATACAAACGCCTTCACGTTGATGCACAACATCCTGCTGTACGCCCACACGGGCAGGCTTTCCGGCAAGACGCTTGGCGAATAGCAGGTCAAAGTCATCGGGAGATTGTTCAGTTTTTTCTCACCCCTTTTTAATTTTAAGGAAGAAGACTTGACGGCGGCGCGGTATTACGATGTAATACCAACTTGGGTATAACTCGATTGGAGTTTGCGGGCGGGAAAATGAATATGAAGAGGAAAGAGGAAGTTATTACGCTCAAGGTGGACGATTCTCTTCTGAGGGCGATGAGGGGAATCTCGAATCGTTCCCAGTTCATTCGAGGGGCGATCCTGGCGGCACTTGACAATGCGTGTCCTGTATGCAGAGGCACGGGGACGCTGAGCCCGAACCAGAAAAAGCACTGGAGAGAATTCGCCGCCGATCATGCCTTAAAAGAATGTAATGGGTGCCACGAACTTCGGCTGGTTTGTGAGAAAAGATAATCCGCTTCCTTCATACGGTTTTGGATTGCTTGCCGACTGCAACAAAGATGAACCACAAGGACATGTCATATAAGGAAAGCCTATGCTGAAACAAATCTTGCACGAGTTGAAGCATCACGCGCCTTTTACGATGGCTGGAACCCTGGTGGGCATCGGAGTCTTGGTGTTGACGTCTTACATCCGCCTTTCTCACGAGGTCTCCCATGGTCTGTTTGCAGTGTTGCACCCTGCCCATGTCCTGCTCAGCGCGATAGTAACGACCAGCATGTATCGTCTTCACAGTCGAGGCCGGTGGTGGGCGATAATCCTGATCGGCTACGTCGGCTCGGTCGGTATAGCGACCCTCAGCGACTGCCTGATCCCGTACGTTGGGGAGATTCTGCAGGACCTGCCGCGCGCCCATGTTCACGCGGGTTTTATCGAAGAGTGGTGGCTGGTGAATCCCGCAGCCTTTGCGGGAATTGCAATTGCGTACTTTTGGCCTAAGACGAAGTTTCCCCACGCCGGTCACGTCCTGCTCAGCACCTTCGCCTCGCTTGCTCACATGCTCATGGCGATGGGGGCGAGCCTCGGCGTCTGGACGGTAGTGCAACTCGGTATTTTCCTGTTCCTTGCGGTCTGGATTCCCTGCTGTACGAGCGATATTGTTTTCCCCCTGCTTTTCGTGAAAAAATCAGATGGCCAAGTCGGAGTAAAGGCGGAATAATATAGATGTTATGAAGATCGCCCTTGCACAGATTAATCCGACGGTCGGCGACATCGCCGGCAACAGCGGAAAGATGACCGATTGCATCGCCCGTTCCGAGCGGATGGGGGCTGAACTGGTCGTCTTCAGCGAATTGTCGCTGTTGGGGTATCCGCCGCGAGACCTTTTGAGCCGGGGCAGTTTCATCTCGGCCTCGGTCGATGCGGTTGAGGCATTGGCGAAGCGATGTCGCGGCATCGCGGCGCTGGTCGGTTTTGCCAGACCGGCGGGGGATTCGCCGGGCAGGCCGCTGGAGAACGCCGCAGCCTTGCTGGCCGGCGGCGCTGTCGCCGGCATCCACGTCAAGACGCTCCTTCCGACATATGACGTTTTCGACGAGACTCGTTACTTCCGGCCTGGTCCGTCGCCGAAGCCGCTGACGCTCGCCGGACGGCAGATCGGAGTGAGTATCTGCGAGGACCTCTGGGACCGTCCGGCATTGGGCGCTGCACTGTATCAGTCCGACCCGATCGCGCATCTCCGCGACGCCGAGGCCGAAATTATCATCAACATGTCCGCCAGCCCATTCCAGTTGGGCAAGGCCGGCATCCGCGAGAACCTGATCCGCCGTCAGGCTGAACGGACGAAAACGCCGATTGTCTATGTCAACCAGGTCGGCGGAAACGACGAACTTATCTTCGACGGCGCGAGCATGGCGGTCGGGGCGGACGGGACCGTCCTGGCCAGGTGCATGAGTTTTCATGAAGACCTTATGGTAATCGACACCGATGCCGGACCGGCTCGGTGCGAGGCAATCGGTTCCGACATGGAGCAGTTGGCGGAGGCATTGAAACTAGGCCTGCGGGATTACGTCCGCAAGTGCGGCTTCGGGTCGGTCGTGCTTGGTTTGTCCGGCGGGATAGATTCAGCCGTCGTAGCCGCGCTCGCCGCCGACGCGCTTGGCGGCGAAAATGTCCTCGCCCTGGCAATGCCGTCGCGCTACAGCAGCGATCACAGCCTCTCCGACGCGCGACAACTGGCCGAGAATCTTGGCGTCCGCTTTCTTACGCTGCCGATTGACCCGATTCACGTCGCTTACGAGCGGGCTTTGGCGGGAAATCTGCTCGAAGACCGTCCCGACACGACCGACCAGAACATCCAGGCCCGCATCCGGGGCAACCTGGTCATGGCCTTTTCCAACGCCTGCGGGCACCTGCCTCTGGCCACCGGAAACAAGAGCGAACTGGCGACCGGATACTGCACGCTCTACGGCGACATGACCGGCGGACTGGCGGTTATCGGCGACGTGCCAAAGACCATGGTTTATGACCTCGCCCGTTACCTGAACGAAACGACCGGCCGGCGGATCCCCGAAAACTCCCTCACCAAGCCGCCAAGCGCCGAACTTAAACCCGACCAGACCGACCAAGATAAACTTCCACCCTATGACCTGCTGGATGCGATCCTGTCGCGCTACGTCGAGCGTGAGGAAAGCATTGAGCAAATCATCTCCGCCGGGCTTGACGCGGACGTGGTGCGTCGTATCGTGAACATGGTCGCATCAGCCGAGTACAAACGCCGCCAGGCCGCGCCGGTGCTGAAAGTAACAGCCCGTGCCTTCGGAACAGGCAGGCGGATGCCTATCGCCTGCCGGCGAGACTTCGATTGAGTGCGCCCATGGAACGCGAGCAATCCGAGCGTCTGATGTTGGCGGCGATTGAACAGGCGAGACTGGCCGAGCATCTGGGCGACGTCCCGATCGGGGCCGTCATTGCGCGCGGCGGTGAAATAATCGCTGCCGCTCACAACCGCCGCGTCATCGACGCCGATCCGACCGCCCATGCCGAGATGCTCGCCATTCGTTCTGCCGCCGAATCCGTCGGCGACTGGCGCCTGACCGGATGCACAATCGCGGTAACGCTGGAGCCATGCCCGATGTGCGCCGGGGCAATCGTCCTGGCGAGACTTGACCGGTTGATATACGGCGCCGCCGACCCCAAGGCAGGGGCCGTCGAAACGCTTTACCGAATCTGTTCCGACGACCGGCTCAACCATCGCGTCGAAATCGCCTCCGGCGTCCTTGCCGACGAGTGCAGCCGGCTGATGAGCGATTTCTTCCGGCGCCAACGGGCGATGGGGAAGAAATAGGCCTACTCCGAGAACTTCTCGCTGGTGAAGGTATAGACCTTCGTCGAACCGTCGCGCCAGGCGTTGGGGTCCATGCCCGCCTTGCCGGAGCAGCATTGCGACAGGAACTCTTCCTTGCTCCATCCGGTCTCCGTGGCGACCTCGGGAAGGAAGCACCCGCCGCCGGCCCCGCGAACGATGTAAATGCCGTGGACGCCCAACTCGATGTCGAGCGGATTCTCGATGGGCGTCAGTTCGCTCAGCACGGATATCTGGACGGTGAGGCCGGCCACTTCGCCCGGCGTGATCGGATCGTAGGTGAATCTCGGATCGCGAGCTGCTGCGGCGGCCATTTCGACGATTTGCTCTGCCAGTGGTTTGCTCGGATGGAAAGTTCCGATGCACCCGCGAAGCATTCCTCGGTTGGTCAGCGTTACAAAACAGCCTCGACGTTCGCCGAGTATGCCCCCGCCAGGGGCCCCATGGGCCTTTGCCTTCGGCGGGGCGGGTCGGGGCGAAGGCGATACCGTCGCCCGAACAGACTCCCTCGCCAGTTTCAGCAGCGACTTGCGATCTTCGTCAGATATAGCCATGGTCAAAAATTCTTTCCGAGCACAGTCGGCATGATACCACAGGTTCCGACGGAACGAAACGGAACGAATCGGAACAATTCGGAAAGATTCGGAAAGATTCGGAAAGATTGGGAAAGATTGGGAAAGTTTAGGAAAGTTTAGGAAAGTTTAGGAAAGTTTAGGAAAGTTTAGGAAAGAAGGCAAAATCCGTAAATCTTTGCCTGACAAGCAGTTGCGTATTTCGGGGTCATTTTTTCCACGAATTACACGAATTTCACGAAATTACCAGTTACCAATTACCAATCGAAAATCAAAAATCGAAAATCAAAAATGTTTAGTCCCAAGTCCCTAGAACCAAGTCCCTGTCAGTTCTCTATTCACTTTTCAAAACTTCACGCAGGGCGTGCCTCATCGCACGCCCCCTACCCTTTACTTTTGCGTTGACGTTTGCGCGCGCAAACGTCAACGCAAAAACCGCCGAAATGACGTAAGTGCTTGTCCGCCATGATGGAAATATTTTTTATTTTTTTCGCCACCCCCCTTTTTTCCGTTGATGTTTGCGCGCGCGGATGTGAACGGAAAAGCGTTTTTAAAAGGGTCTGTGCCCCACGAGCCGCGACCGCGAGGGAGCGGTCATTCAGATTTCCACGCCGGTCCGACCGCTCCCTGACGGTCGCGGCTCGTGGATAGACCCCACCGCTGTTTCTTTACTTCGATATTCGAAATTCCGTGCTCAATATTCAATATTCTCTTCTCCTCCATCAACATCCCTTGCCCCGACCACCCACCGCGCAGGGTTCAAGAGGGACAGGATGGGGATGTCAACGAGATAATACGTCTGTCCCTTTAACTCCTTTAACTCCTTTAACTCTTAACTCCTTTAACTCCGCTACCCGCTTGTCTTCATGGCCCCCGATGTCCAGCGTCTGGCCCCGCCGAGAGGCAAAACCCAGGGCTTCGGAGCTGAAAAAGGCTTGCAAGATGATGGGCAACGAGAGAAAATGGCAGAGAACAGACCCGCGGTGGTCGCGGACCAAGGCTATGTGGGGAATCCCGAATAGCATGACCCTGGAACTCAATCCCAACCGAGTCTCTCCGGAAGGAATTCGGCGAAGCGCGGAGCATATGAGAGAATGCTTTCGCGGGGCAAGCACCCAATGAAGCGCCTTTGGCTTGCGGATGTTCACGCGAACCTGCCGGCGTTCGAAGCGGTGGTTCGAGATGCTGGCGAGATCGACGAGGTCGTCTTTCTTGGCGACATTGTCGGATACGGTCCTCACCCCTCAGGCTGCATGGATATGCTGAATCAACTGGAGGCGAAGGCCGTTCTGGGTAACCATGACGCCTCTGTTCTCGCCGTCAGGGGACGCACGGCCCGACGCGCCAATCCTTTAGACTGGGACGAATGGACGTTTGACCAGCTTAACGAGTCGCAGTTGTCGTACTTGGCGGCCCTACCCAGTGAGATGGCAATCGTCTCCTGCGGACTCAACATTAAGGCGATGCATCATCCTGCCGGGGTCCCATATCTTCACCCGGCCATGCCTGATTCCGTCCTGGCAAACCATCTCCAAACAGTTCGCCATCCTGTCATCTTTTGTGGCCATTCGCACCGCCCAATCGACCGCACCGTGGACGGATGCAGGTATGTCTGTATTCCGCCGGTTGGTCAACCTCGAAACGGCGACAATAGAGCCGGCTATGCTGTCGAGAACAATGGGGCCCTTATGTTCCGTTCCGTCACATACGACATTGAGCGAGTTGTATTCGACGTCCGGAGAATCGGTCTGGGCGATGAGTTCTGTCAACGCTGGATCAGTTTTCTCCGCACGGGATTCGACGTCGGGTGGTCCCGTGAATACAAACATGAATGACTGTAAGGTCGTTGTTCTGAAGCAAGAAAAGAGGTCATCCCGGAATGCGGAAGATAGGCAATATGATTTGGCGTGTTGGGGAGTTGCTCGATTTCGATCAGCAACTGGCGTGGAACCGCGATGCCGGGTTCGACGGCGTCGGGTTTCATGCCAGTGCCGGGATCCCCGGAGAGTGGTGCGGCATTAAGCCCTCCGCCTGTGACGCAATGGAGCGGGCACGCCTGAAGCGAGAGATAGGACGGTTCTCATTCTCGGAGATCCATGCGCCCTTTGCCATCGAACTGAGGACCGAGTCGCTATCTTCCAGCATAGATGCGCTGACGCCTACCCTCAAACTAGCTGAAGACGTGGACGTTGGGTTGGTCACGGTCCATGCCCAACTGCCGCATTCGAATGCAGACTCCGACATCAGCCGGTGGCTCGCTCCCCTACAAGAGCTCAATGGGAAAGCTGCCCGGGCGCAGACCACGGTAGCCTTAGAAATCGTTGATGGATTTGACGCGGTGAAGAACTGGCAACTGCCACAGGTGGGCATAACTCTGGACGTCGGCCACATGTACTTGTGTGCCAACAGGCACGTTCTAGATCGCTTCCACGGAATAGGGTGCCTGATACGGCGTCTCGGCCCCGCGCTCTTCCATCTTCATATGCACGATGTCGATGCTGACGGCAATCTGGATCACATTGGAATAGGTACAGGGATAGTGGAATTCGATGAGATCGCCTCTGCGCTGAGAGATATCGGGTACCATCATAACATGACCTTGGAACTCAATCCCAACCGAGTCTCGCCGGAAGGAATCCGGCGAAGCCTGGAGCATCTGAGAGAATACTTTCGGGATTAAAGGGGACAGGAATCTATTTTTGCTTCTGAGATTAAAGGAGCAATCAGCCGTCAGCGGTCGGCTATCGGCAAAAATCCTGCAAATGAGGGTGCTAACCGCTGAATGCTGACTGCTGACTGCTGACCGGCTGATTCACCATATCCCTTCGAGGTATTCCTGTATAGGTTTTACGTCGAGCGTTCCCGCGCGCAGGGCGGCGATGCCGTCGGCGACGGCTTCGGCGGCGGTGGCGGTGGTAACGAGCGGTATTCCAGCAACGACGGCATTTATGCGGATGGCTGCCTCATCGGCTTGAGGCCGGCGGCCCGAAGGGGTGTTGATAATCAGGTCGATTTTCCCGTTCTTAATCGCATCGACAACGTGGGGCCGGCCCTGGCTGACCTTGTTTATCCGCTCGTTCGCGACGCGATGGCGGTCGAGGAATTCGCTTGTCCCATCGGTGGCGATGAGGCTGAAACCCATCGCCTTGAGGCGGCGGATCGTCGGCAGCAGGGCCTGCTTGTCGGCGTCCTTAATCGACACGAAGACGGTTCCGCTTTTCGG
The DNA here is from genome assembly GCA_964449105.1 of uncultured Planctomycetaceae bacterium. Lineage (GTDB taxonomy): Bacteria > Planctomycetota > Phycisphaerae > SM23-33 > SM23-33 > JAUWNJ01. The sequence continues at coordinate 8,129 of CAYUYD010000061.1, forward strand.
CAGAACGGTCCCGGCGGCGATCTGGCTTTTCGCGTAGGCCAGTCCGAAGTCGCTGTCTATTCCCATCACCTCGCCGGTGGATTTCATCTCCGGGCCCAGGACCGCGTCGGTGCCGGGGAATCGGCTGAAGGGGAAGACCGATTCCTTCACGCCGACGTGCATCAGCGGCGGTCGCGGCCTGGTCAGTCCCATCGACGTGAGCGTCTCGCCCAGCATCACCCGCGTGGCGACCTTTGCTATCGGAACGCCGGTTACTTTGCTGACGAAAGGCACGGTCCGGCTGGCGCGCGGGTTGACCTCGAGGATGTACAGTTCCCGCCCGCCGACGGCTGCGAACTGAATGTTCATCAGCCCGCGGACGTCCAGTTCCATCGCCAGGTCGCGCGTCGCCCGGCGGATTTCGTCGGCCACCTGCTCATCGAGGCGGTGGGGGGGCAGCACCATTGCTGCATCGCCGGAATGCACGCCGGCGTACTCGATGTGCTCCATGATTCCGGCGATATAGACGTCCGTACCGTCGGCGACGGCATCAACGTCCAACTCGATGGCGTCTTCGAGGAACTTATCGACCAGCACAGCCGCTCCGTCGGACGCCTCGAGTGCGGCAGCGACGAAATGGCGAAGGTCTTCGTCCGTGAAGACGATCTCCATCGCCCGCCCGCCGAGGACGAACGATGGACGGACAATAACCGGATAGCCGATTTCGCCGGCCAGTACCAGCGCTTCAGCGACCGACGACGCCATGCCGTTGCGAGGCTGGCGAATTCCCAGGCGGGAGCACATCTCGCTGAACTGCCGGCGGTCTTCGGCCCTTGCGATTGAGGCCGGACTGGTGCCGAGAATCGGGACATTCGCCGCGGCCAGACCTTCAGCCAGGTTCAGCGGCGTCTGTCCGCCGAACTGAACGATCAGGCCTCGAGGCTGTTCGCGGTGGACGATTTCCAGGACGTCCTCCAGCGTCAGCGGCTCGAAGTAGAGGCGGTCGGAGGTGTCGTAGTCGGTGGAGACGGTCTCCGGGTTGCAGTTGACCATGATGGAGGGGATGGACATTTCCCGCAAGGCCTCGGCTGCATGGACGCAGCAGTAGTCGAACTCTAGGCCCTGACCGATGCGGTTAGGCCCGCCGCCGAGGATCATCACGCCCGGCTGGTCGGATTGGCGCGTTTCATCCTCGCGCTCGTAGGTCGAATAGTAGTATGGCGTGAAGGCCTCGAACTCCCCGCTGCAGGTATCGACAAGTTTGAAGACCGCCCGGATGCCGGCGTTTTTTCGCCGTTCGCGGACGGACAATTCGTCTGTCCCCGTCAGCCTGCCCAACTGGGCGTCGCTGAAGCCGAGTTTCTTTGCCTCTAAAAGTTCATCGTTATTCAAGCTGCCTTTGCCGGACAGTTCCGCCTCAGCCGAGACTATCTGTGCGATATTATCCAGGAACCACGGATCGATTCCGGTCAGTTCGTGGATTTCGGCGACGCTCATTCCCTGCTGCATTGCAAGGCGGATATAGAAGATGCGATTGGAGTTTGGTTTGGCGAGTTTTTGTCTGATGACGGAGGGGTCGATCTTATCGGCGGGTTCATCCCGGCCGTCTGCGCCAAGCCCCGCGCGCTTAATCTCCAGGCCGCGAAGCGCCTTCTGGAGCGCCTCCTTGAACGTCCGCCCGATGGCCATTACTTCTCCGACGCTTTTCATGCTGACGGTCAAAAAGTCGTCGGCAGCCGGGAATTTCTCGAATGTGAATCGCGGAACCTTGACCACGCAGTAATCGATCGTCGGCTCGAAGCAGGCGGGCGTTTGGCGGGTGATGTCGTTTGCGATTTCGTCAAGCGTCATTCCGATTGCGACTTTCGCGGCGATTTTTGCGATAGGAAACCCGGTGGCCTTAGATGCCAGTGCGCTGGACCGGCTGACGCGCGGATTCATCTCGATTACGACCATCCGCCCGGTCTTCGGGTGGACGGCGAACTGGATGTTGCAGCCGCCGGTTTCGACCCCGATTTCCCGGATGATTTTTAGCGCGGCGTCGCGCATCGCCTGGTATTCACGGTCGGTGAGCGTCTGGGCCGGCGCGACGGTTATCGAATCGCCCGTGTGGACGCCCATCGGGTCGAGGTTTTCGATGGAGCAGATGATTACAGCGTTGTTTTTCCGGTCGCGCATTACCTCCAGTTCGAATTCCTTCCATCCGATGACGCTTTCCTCCAGCAGGACCGAGTGGACGGGCGAGATTTTCATTCCGGCGGCGGCCTGGGCCTCGAACTCCTCGACGTTAGGCGACCGACCCGCCGGAACCGCCGAGCGTGAACGACGGGCGAATGACGATGGGTAGGCCAAGTTCTGCCTGTATCCTGCGGGCCTCGTCCATGTCGTGCGAAACTTCGCTGCGGAGGACTTCCACGCCGGCTGCCGAAACGATGTCTTTGAATGCGTCGCGGTCTTCGGCGCGGTGGATGACCTCGGCGGTCGCGCCGATCATTTCCACGCCGTATTTTTCCAGAAGCCCGGTCTCATGCGCCTCGACGGCCAGGTTCAGGGCGGTTTGCCCGCCAAGCGTCGGAAGGATTACGTCTGGCCGTTCGCGCCGAAGGACGGCTTCGAGCATCTCCAGCGTTATCGGTTCGATATAAGTCCGGTCGGCCATTTCCGGATCGGTCATTATCGTCGCGGGATTGCTGTTCAGCAGGACGACGGAGTATCCTTCCTCGCGCAGGGCCTTGCACGCCTGCACGCCGGAGTAGTCGAACTCGCATGCCTGCCCGATAACGATAGGCCCGGCACCGATAATGAGAATCTTCTGAATGTCAGTTCGTTTAGGCACGTTGTAGTGATTCTTTTTGGTCTTTGCTCTAAAGTTTAGGCTTTATAAATGACCAATTCCTAATCAGTAGTGTCCCGTTAGAAGTCGAATAATTTCAATTGGTTACAACAAAGGGC
>CAYUYD010000062.1:0-771 GCA_964449105.1 uncultured Planctomycetaceae bacterium
TTCTTCTTTTTCTTCCAGCAGGAGGTTCGGTAACGCTGAACGTACTTACCGTGCACCTGCGGAATTTCTCTTCATCCAACTCATAACCGATTCCGGGCCCCTGTGGGACATCAATGGTCCCGTCGGGATTGAGCCGAATCCGGGGGCTGATAATATCGTCTCCAAAATAGCGGTCCCAGGGGGCGATGTCGCCGGGGGTTCTGAAATTCGGCAGTGTCGCCATGGCAATGTTGTGGGCCTCGCCGATCCCCGACTCCAGCATACTGCCGCACCACACGGGCACGCCCGCCTCGGCGCAGAGGTCGTGTATTTTCTTCGTCTCGGTCAGCCCGCCCACCCTGGCCAACTTGATGTTTATTATTCTGCAACTTCCCAGCTCCAGCGCTTTGCGGGCGTCATCGACGGTCTTGATGCTCTCGTCCAGGCATATCGGCGTGCTGATCCGGGCCTGCAACTTTGCGTGATCCACAATATCATCGTAGTGCAGCGGCTGCTCGATCATCATAAGACCGTACTCGTCCAACTCCCTGAACAGATCGATGTCCTCCAGCGAATAGGCGGAATTGGCGTCAAGCATAAGGGGGACATCAGGCAGTTCTTTCCTAATGGCCTTGACGACCTCTATGTCCCTGCCAGGCTCGACCTTAATCTTGATACGCCGGTAGCCTTTTTCAAGGAAGCGCGTAATGGTCTTCAGCAACTCTCCGATAGAAGGTTTCAACCCGACGCTCACCCCCGCGCTGAACACGACCGGGACCTCGCCCCACTCGG
>CAYUYD010000062.1:781-4771 GCA_964449105.1 uncultured Planctomycetaceae bacterium
GTCCGAGCGTGTAGCCGCGGCGGAGGCAGAAGCACCCGACGCTCACCCCCGTCGGAATGGTTGTCCTGCTGCCGCCGAACAGTGTGTACAGGGGCACGCCTTTGACCCTGGCAGTAAGGTCCCACACCGCCATCTCTATTCCGGATTTCGCCATGTAGTGACCCCGGATAAACCCTATCCTTTCCAGAAGGTCGTCAACACCTTCAAAGTCGGTCTGGATGATCTCGGGAAGAATGAAATCCCTGATGATATGGAGAGCGGTATGGGTTGTTTCGTAGGAGTAATGGGGACTTATCTCACAGGGAGATTCCCCATATCCGACTTGTCCTTCCGCCCATACCTTTACAATCAGCGAATCCTTTTCGGTAAGGGCGCCGGAACTTATCCCGAAGGGTTCCTTCAGCGCCTGCCTTATGTGCGCAATCTCGATTTTTTCCAGTCTCACGCCTTGAACCTCCTGCAGATAAATGATAAATGATAAATATAAATGATAAATGAAAAATGCCTGCTCCGCGTGTCGCCGTGGCGACCGTCGTTTATCATTTAACATTTTTCATTTAGCATTTTTCAATGCCTACAAGAGATTCGTTGGGTCGGCGTCGGCGACTATTTCCGCGCCCATTTCCGCGCTGATCCCGGACATCTGCTCGATGAGGACGCTTTGGATAAAGCCTGCCTGTCGGCAGTAGCAGTCGATCTCGAAGCGGAACTGCCGGCGGATTTTGAACACGCCGGCGCGCATGGGTCCGACGATTTTTACCTCGTCCCGTGCGGCGAAAAGTCTATGCAGGCGTTCGCCCAGCGCCCGTGCGCCGGCCTCGGCGCGACCGACCTTCTCGTGGCGGACTATGAATCGCACCATGCGGACAAAGGGCGGAACGCCCGTCGCTTCGCGCTGAGGCAGTTCAAATGCCGCAAAGCCAGCGTAATCGTGCTTGAGGGCAAAGCGAATGGCAGGGTCAGAAGGATGCAAGGTCTGGACGACAACCTCTCCGCCTCGCTTCGCCCGCCCGGCCCGTCCGGCGACCTGAACGATTAACTGAAAAGTCCGTTCCGCCGCCCGGAAATCCGGAATCGCAAGGGCAGTATCGGCGCTGACAATCCCCACCAGCGTTACGCGCGGAAAATCCAGACCCTTTGCCACCATCTGCGTTCCCAGCAATATGTCCACATCACCGGCGGCGAAGCGGTCGAAAACCTCGCGGAACTGCCCCGGCGAGGACATCGTGTCGCTGTCCATCCGGGCAACGACGGCGGTTGGGAACTTGCGGGCAAGTTCGGCCTCGATCCGCTGTATCCCCATTCCGAAGAGGATCAGTTTCTTCCCGCAGGCGGGGCACGCACGCGGGACCTCGGCGGTCGCCTGGCAGTAATGGCACATCGCCAGGGACAGGGTGCTATGGAAGACCATCGCCCGGCTGCAATGCTCGCACTCCAGCTGCCATTTGCACGACGGGCAGAAGACGAAACTGGCGTACCCTCTGCGGTTCATCAGAAGGATGGTCTGTTCGCCGCGGTCGAGCGTCTCTGCCAGTTTGCGCCCCAGCGTCCTTCCGACAAGTTCGATCCGCCCCGGCGTGATTTCCTTCCGCAGTTCCACCAACAGCAGCGTGGGCATCGGAAGCGAGTGAATCCGCCGCGGAAGTTCCAGCAGGTCGTATCGACGGGCGTGGGCGTTGTGGAGCGATTCCAGCGACGGCGTAGCCGACCCCAGCAGAACCGGAACGGACTCGATAGCGCCGCGTTTGACGGCTACGTCGCGCCCGTGGTATCGCGGGACGGTCTCCTGCTTGTATGAGGATTCGTGTTCCTCATCGACGATAATCAGTCCAAGCCGGCGGGCAGGGGCGAATATCGCGCTTCGCGGACCTATTACCGTTGTGGCGTGCCCGTCGCGGATTTGTTCGTAATAGAACGCCCGCTGTGCGGCGGTCAGTCCTGAGTGCAGCACGACCACCCTCGGCAGGCGAGAGGCGAGACGCTGAAGTGTCTGCGTAGCCAGGGCAATCTCCGGAACCAGAAGTATCGCCTGCTTGCCGGCGGCGATAACCTCCCGAATCGCCCGCAGGTACACCTCCGTCTTTCCGGAGGCAGTTACGCCGTGCAGCAGCGTCGTGCTGAAACCTGCGCCTAGTTTGGTCTTCAGTGCGGTCAGGACCTTCCGCTGGTCGTCGTTCAGGTCGAACGGGTCCGGTTCGATCTGCTCGGCAAGTTGTTCCAGTTTTTGCGGGCGGGTTTCCGTGCGGATGAGTCCCCGCTGAACAAGCCGGCGGACGGTGTCGCGCGACCCGCCGCTGTGAGCCAGCAATTGTTCGACCGTTACCGGCTCAATGCCCTGCCGACGGGCTTCGAACAATTCGTCCAGCAGGCGCCGCTGGCGCAAACCTATCGCCCTGGGCCAGTCGGACTTTTCGCAAAGGAGATATGCGACGGTCTCGGTTCGCGGCGGCGTCCGTCCGACCGCAGCCGGAACCATCGCCGACAGGACCATCCCCGGAGGAGCGAGGTAATACCGGCTCATCCACTCGGCCAGTTTCCACAGGTTCTCATCCAATTGGCTGGCGGTGTCGATCTGTTCGGCTGCGACTTTGAGTTTTCGCTGTCCCGGCGGGCGGGCGGTCTCGGCTACGAATCCGAGTGTCTTGCGGTTTCCCCGTCCAAAGGGGACGCGGATACGCATGCCGACCTGGGGCGGCGTGAAGTCGCCCGGCCAGAGGTAATCAAATGCCCGCCAGACATTCGCCGCAACCGCGACGCCCACAACCTGCGGCGAACCCGACGCATCTTCGTCCTGAAAGAGCCTGCTCACGCATCTCATATTACGCTGCACCGCCGTCGGAAGAAAAAGAAGAAAAAAAGAAAGAGAGCGGGATTACAGGGATTTTTCTTTTGTTATTTTAAAATCCAGTAATCCAGTAATCCAGTAATCCAGTAATCCCTGTAATCCCGCTATCTTTGTTTCCTTAAAACCGTTAGTCTTTATCAATCATCGAGAAGCAGGAGAAAGACATGATGATTGATGCGACCGAAAACCGGCGACCATCGAAAATCCTGGTGGTGGACGACAACAGCCAGAACCTCGAACTGTTAGTGGAATACCTCCGGACGATCGACGACGTGGAAACCTCAACCGCCGCCGACGGTATCGAGGCGCTTGAGATGATTCAGCAGGTCAAGCCCGACCTTATTCTGCTGGACATCATGATGCCGAGGATGAGCGGATTCGAGGTCTGCCGAAAACTCAAATCCGACCCGAACACTCGCGACATCCCTATCATCATGGTAACTGCCCTGAATGAACTGTCCGACATCGAACGCGGCGTCGAATCGGGAACGGATGATTTCCTCTCCAAACCGGTCAACCGCCTGGAACTGATTACTCGCGTCAAGTCGCTGCTGAAACTGCGCCACCTGAAGGATGAACTCGAACGGACGCTGGCGTATTTGAACGACGTGGAGTCTCCGCCGCCGACCCCGTAGGCAAAGCCCACGCACTGCGCTGCGTAGGCGAGCACCATGGAGAAATATCTTGAAAAAAATCACACTTGGATACTTTTTGATTCTGTCTTTCGTCGCCGGATGCACCGTTCCCGTTGAGGCGCCGAAGACCTCTCCTGCCGAAATCGTCACCCGGTCGTCCACCGAATCAGGCGTAACCGTCGCAAAACTTTCCAACGGCATGACGGTAATCGTCTCGGAGAACCACAACGCGCCGGTCGTTTGCGTCAAGGCGTTCGTTCGCGCCGGCGGGTTATACGAACGCGAGTGGCTCGGCGCGGGGATCAGCCACCTGTGCGAACACCTGATGGCGAAAGAATCCGTCCATGAGACCCCCGACGGCGGAGCGACGCCCTCGCCGGGAGAAAAACGCTCCGGAACTCTCGATATCGGCGGACAGTCAAACGCAAACACCGGCATGGCCCGCACCTGCTACTACATCGCCGCCTCATCGAGCAAGACGGACCGCTGCGTGGACCTTATCGCCGACCA
>CAYUYD010000062.1:4781-10965 GCA_964449105.1 uncultured Planctomycetaceae bacterium
GTTTCCCGCCCGCTAATTACGCAGGAGGATTTCAATCGCGAACATGGCGTCGTCCAGCGTGAACTGGAAATGGGAAAGGACGACCCTGCCCGACAGATGTGGTACGCACACTCGGCTAACCTCTTCGGCACGCATCCGGCGGCAGTGCCGGTAATCGGCTTCGCCGAGCCGCTGAGCAAACTCACGCGCGACGACGTTCTGGCCTACGTCAAACGCATGTACGTCCCGCAGAACATCGTCTTCGTCGTCGCCGGCGACGTGGACGCCCAGGCCGTTCTGAAACGCGTCGCTGTGCGATTCGGACACTTCGAAAAGGGTCTGGCGCCCGACCTGTCGCTGCCGGAAGTCGCCGCGTTCGCCGGCGTCCGCCGGCAAACGCTGACGAACAAGTCCATCAGGGACGTCATGGAGAATATAAGTTTCCAGACTATCCCGCTGGTCCACGACGACCTGTACGCACTGGACGTGCTGAGTTTCATCCTCTCTCAAGGGCGCTCCAGCCGACTCGTCCGCTCGCTCCAGTTTGAAAAGCGACTTGTTACGTCCATATGGACCGGTTCGTGGACGCCGGAGTGGGGCAGGGGAACCTTCACCCTCGGTTTCCGCGCCGAGCCTGATAAGGTCGAGGCCGCTGAGAAGGAAATTTTCGAACAATTGCAAACCGTTATCGCCAATGGCGTTACCGACGACGAACTCGACCGTGCCAAGCGCCAGAAACTCGCCGAACTGGTCTATTCGCAGCAGAAGGCGGAAGCCGTCTCCGAGACGCTGGCGAGCGATTACCTGAGCACGGGCGACGTGGATTTCTCTCGCAACTACACCGCGAACATCCAGAAGGTGACCGCCGATGAGGTCATCCGCGTCGCTCGAAAATACTTCAGGTTCGACCGGATGGCGATTACGCGGATGGTCCCCGAATTGATACGCACCGATAAAACGGTCTCGACCGAAAAGGCCGTCGAAGGAAAGACCGCCACGTTCACGCTGCCCAACGGCCTGCGCGTCATCCTCCATCCGACCGAGGCTGTCGGCCTGGTTTCGATGACATTCGTTACCACCGGCGGGCTTCTGGTTGAGAGCGAAAAGACCAATGGTCTGGGGTCGCTGATGATGTCGCTGAGCACTCGCGGCGCAGGTAAGCGTTCGCCCGAGCAGATTGACGCATTCTTCGACGAAGCCGGCGGGGGCATATCGGGAAACTGCGGAAGCAACTCCTTCTACTGGACCGCGTCCGTCCTGTCCGACCGGTTCGAAAAGGCGCTTGAAATCCTCGCCGACGTGGTGCAGCGCCCGACCTTCAGCGCCAAGGAACTGGAAAACATCAAGCCGCTGCAAGAGGCGGCAATCAAGCAGGTCGATGAGCGATGGACCTCGCAGTTGCACAAGTTCTTCCGCCAGACATTCTTCACCGATTCACCGTACAGTCTGCAAACCAGCGGCATATTGGACGTGGTTGACTCATCCACGCGCGAACAGATTGCCGCATGGCACGCAAAGGAAATCAAGGCCGACGGCAGCGTGCTTGCAATTTACGGTAACTTCGATGCCGACGTCGCAAAGGCGCAAGTAAAGGAACTGTTCGCCGGACTGCCTAAAGGTAAGGTCGAGAGCAAACCTGTCGCCCAGCGCAAGGTCTCGCCGAAAGGCGAGCTGCATGTCCTTAAAACGAAGAATGTCCAGGCAGGCGCCATTGTTGCGACGCCGGGAATGAAGGTAACGGACATCGATGACCGCATCGCTATCGCCGTTTTGGACACGATTATCAGCGGGTATAATATGCCGAGCGGCTGGCTGCACACGGAACTCCGCGGAAAGCAACTGGTCTATGTGGTGCACGCCTACAACCTGACGGGCCTGCTGCCCGGGGCGTTTGTCGCCTACGCCGGATGCCAGCCTGAAAAGGCCCAGCAGGTCGTCGAAATCATCAGGAAGAACCTGGACCAGGCCGCCGCTTATACGCCCACGCAGCAGGAAATCGACCGGGCGGTCAATATTATCCTGACTGCAGACGCCCTGGACGCCCAGGCAATGTCGGAACTGGCGATGGCGGCGGCACTGGACGAACTTTACGGCATGGGATATGACTTCCGGAAGAAGGCGGAGAAGTTGTACCGAAAGGTAACGCCCGCAGACGTGCAGCGCGTAGCGAAAAAATACCTGGGAAAAGGATACGTGGTAATCGTAACTACGCCGAACCCGGAGGCATTGGAGAAATAGGTGATGGATATGGAAGATTACCTGGGGTTTTCGGTTCGTGATTTTGCAGCGGCTGTCGCCGAGAAGCGTCCTACTCCCGGTGGCGGGACTGTCGCCGGCGTGGTCGGCGCGCTGGCGACGGCGCTGGGCGAGATGGCGCTGTCGTTCACTCGCGGCAAAGAGGCATTCGCCGAATTCGCCGACGCCCACGACGCCCTGGCGGTGCGACTGGCGCGCGCGCGGGGAATGTTCGCCGACCTCACCGCCGACGATGCAGCCGCTTATACGCTCTACACCGAAGCAAATAAATGCAAAGACCGGACCAAAGAGGCCAAAATGGCAACGGCCCTGGCGGCTGCGATTGACGTTCCGCGACAGATGACCGCTTTGGCGATTTCGGTTCTGGAAAGCCTTGTCGCACTCGGCGAGCACTGCAACAAATACCTGCTGACGGACCTTTCAGCTGCGGCGATTTTGGCTGAAGCGGTCGTCCGGCTTAGCGATTATAATGTCCGCGTCAATGCCGCGAACCTGCCCGACAAGTCCGTCGGAGACGAACTCAGACAAGCCTCCGCACGCGACTGCAAACGAGCGGAAAAATTGAGAAAAACCGTCGAAAAAATCGTAAGCGAATACGCCTGATAAAAAATTAACCACAAAGGGCACAAAGGACACAAAGAACAGAAGAAATAAAAATTTTGTTTTTTACTCTCTTTGTGTTCTTTGTGACCTTTGTGGTTCACTCTGTTAGTTATGGCTAGAGAATACGACATAGCGAAGGCATCGGGGCTTTGCAAAGCCTGCGAGAAGGAACTGGCCGTCGAGGAGGAGTTCGTCGTCGCCCTGTTCGATACAGCCGAGGGCTTTCGGCGCGAGGATTTCTGCAAACCATGCTGGCAGGGTCGGGGCGACGGGGCGGCAGAGGCATTTTCCGTCTGGCACAGCCAGGTCCCCAGGCCCGACGAGCCGAAAAAACCGGTTATCAACAATAACGTGCTTGTCGGATTCTTCGAGAAACTCGACGGGCACGACGAGCCGGCGAAAATCAACTTCCGCTTCGTCCTGGCGCTGATGCTGATGCGGAAGAAACTGCTGACCTACGACGGCAGCAGCCGCGACGAAGCGGGAACGGAAGTCTGGACCATGCACTTCAGGGGCGAGCCCCGGCGCGCCGGGGTGAAGGTGATCCGTCCTGAACTGGATGAAGGCGGAATCGCCGAGGTCGGCTCGCAACTTGGCGCTCTATTCGAGGTGGAAACATGAAACCGCACCGACTGATGTTATTGCCCGTTCTGGTTTTTCTGTCCGGGTGTACGCAGTGCCCGGAGAAATTCGTCTCGACCGAAACGCTGGTTTCCGAGTACAACGCCAACGCCTCGCGGGTTCCCCGGCTATGGGCAAGGGCGAGGATTCGCGTAACCTTCAGCGACGAGGCGGGCAGAAGCGCCTCATGGGGATCGGTCTCGCCGCTGGCGTCGGCCAATGCGATTGTGCTGCTGGAAAAAAGCGACAGCCAGTCCGACCCGTCGGACTTCGTCCTGATCGGGCGCGAGATGACCGAACTGTTCCGCGTGGGGACCGATTCAGCCGAAGGGCTGTACTACTGCTGGGCAAACCTCGGCGGTCGCGGCGGGGCGTGGTTCGGAAGGACGAAATACGCCGGCGCGCCGGGTGTAGCGGGCATACCGATCGACCCGATGCAACTGGTGGAGATTCTGGGAATAACGGAACTGCCGACTGTGCAGGCAGACGCCATGCCCGCCGTCGTTATGACGCTCCAGCAAAACCCCTGTGCTTATGCCGTTCGCTACCTGAAACCCCAGCCCGTCAGCGAGCACCTGAAGATATGGCGGGAGGTGTATTTCCGCTGGTCCGACACCGAGCCTCGCCGACCTTATCAAATCAAGATTTACGACGCCGCAGGCATCTGCCGCGTCGTCGCCGACGTGGCGGACTATAAACCCGTCGCCACCGATACCGACGGCGACGGACCGATAATGCCGACCGACATTCGCATTACCTGGCCTGCGATAAAGAACGTCCAGCCGGCAAGTTCGCTGCACATGAAACTGTCGGAAATGACCACAACAAAGCAATTCAGCCGAAAGGTCTTTGATTTCCGCTCGCACCTGCCGACGGAGATTACTAACCCGGTCAAGGTGGATTCGATTTACGAGGACAAATGAGAACCAGCGCACGAAAAATCGTTGTCGCACTTATTCTGACATCAATTTCAGCCTCGGATGGACGGGCTTCGGCACAGTCGGATGTCGCCGGTTCACCCTTGCGGTTCGTTGGCGACACGGAGGCTGTATGGGTAATCTTCGCCGGCGAAGACGGGGGCGGCTACAGGATGGCGGCAAGGAGCATCGACGACAAAAAACTCTGGAAGCCCGTCGGACCCGACCGGACGGGAGAAGTCGCCGCAGCCGCCGCATCAGGGAGCAGCCTGACGGTGTTCTTCGCCGACGGTGAGCAGATGCGATACTTTCCGCATGATCCGCAGGGCCGGCCTGGAATGAAAGCGTCCGAGGACCTCTGGCCCACAGGTACGAAGGTCCTCGCCGCCTGCCGGAACGAAGACGCCGGCGACGCCGTGCTGGTGCTGGTCGTTCGCCCAATCGGACGGCGTCCGAAGACGCAGCCGACTGCAGCCGCCGGTGCGACCGCAGCCAAATTCAGCGAACTTGTACTGCTGCAATACGCCGAAGGACAGTGGAGCCAGATCGCCGTTGTGCCGGACGAACCTAAAAATCCCCCGCTCCGCGCACATCTTGCCGTGAACAAAAAAATAATCTACATCCTGACAGAGCAGCCCGATCCGGTCCTGACGGCGCTTGAAGACGGCAAGTGGAGCAACATCGACTTGCCCGCCGAACCAGCAGAGGGCAAACCGCTGGCGATGATGGCGATAAAGGACTCGCTCGTCCTGGCGACGTTCGAGTCCGGTGGACAGGTGAACATCGCCAGGTACATCTCGAAAAAATGGGAAGGTTCTCATCCGGTCCGCCGTGACGGTAAGGTTTTCACCTGGCCTGCGGATGCCCCGCCGGCGGTTGCAATGGCGGGCGATAAAACGGCGATGCTCTGGAAAAAAGACCAAAAGTGGCTCTTCGCAATGTGCGAACTCGACGGCGGGCTCGGCGGCGAAAGCCCCATGGACGCCTTTGCATGGGCCGACGAGCAGGAACTGGTCGCACGGATCCAGAACATATTTTTCATGGCAGTCTTCGGCGCGATCGTTGTGTTGATGTTCTGGCCTGGTCAGACTCTCAGGACCGCACCATTCTCGCTGCCTGCAACGATGGCGCCGGCGCGATTGGCGAAGCGACTGGTCGCCGTTTGTATCGACGCGCTGCCGTTCCTAGTCGTCGCAACGACTATCGGACTGGAAGGAATCGACACTGCCTCGGTAACAACCATTGAGCAGGCAAGGCAGGCAGCCTCCACAACCCGGTTCCTATACGCATTCATGGGCTTTCTGACAGTCTATCCTGCCTACTGCTTCATCATGGAGTACCGCTTCGGCGCGACGGTCGGAAAGATGGTAATGCGCCTGCGTGTCGTCGCCGACAAAGGTCGGAAACCGACGCCGAGAGAACTGGCCCTGCGAAACGCATCAAAAACCATCGAAATACTGGGGCTGATGCTGATCTTTCCGCTTCTGTTTCCTCTTCTGACGCGATACCGACAGCGGCTGGGCGATAAAATAGCCTGGACGACCGTTATCGATAAGGACGCCCACCGGCCGGCCTACAACCCGCCGGATATGGAAAAGCAAAAAGACAACCGCTGCGATGAAGATGCAAAATAGAGGGCCGCTCCTTCAGCCAACGCTTTCCGCAAAACAGACATGGCGACCTTGAGCAAAGAACAACGCGAACAGGAAGACGACTACGTCTTCCCATACCACTATATCCCGTCGCTGCCCGGCGGCAACTTCTCACCGGCAAAGGTGTCGCGATGGGGATACCAGTACCTGGCCTGC
>CAYUYD010000063.1:0-10939 GCA_964449105.1 uncultured Planctomycetaceae bacterium
CTTCGGCGAATCGGTCCACCGCATCGAGAATCCGCCGAGGCATGGTGATATTAATCCGCTTGGCCTCTACTCGCAGGCTCGACGGCGAGATGGAAACAACCGCCCATATTCCACCCTTGAATTCGCACCTGCCCTTGTAATCCTGGATCCTGCCGGGCTTGGGGATAACCTGTCCGTCTTCGATTAGACCTTCCAGGTGCAATTCGATTGCTTCCTGAGCCATTGCGATTGCTTCGTCGAGTGTGCCGCCGGCGCTGAAGCAGCCGGGAAGATCGGGAACCGTTACGCCGTAATCCGAATCCTTGTCTTTGTGAATGACGATTGGGTAGTTCATTTCCTGCTCCATCCTGCCTGTTTCATAATGGCTGCGGCCTCTCACCGCACTGGGATGTGTTTGACGCGGTAGAGCGAATTCTCCTTCAAGGCCAGGTATTCCAGGACGCCATTGGGATGGAAGGTTGGGCCGTTCTTGATGATTCCCTCGTACTCCGCGCCCTCCTGACTGTCCACCACCACCAACTGCTTCGCGCCCTTCCGGGCCACATACGCCACGCGCTTGCCGTCGGGGCTGAAGATCAGAAAGCCGATTCCGTCGTACTCCGCGCCCTCCTGGCCGTCCACCACCACAAACCGCTTCGCGCCCTTCCCGGCCCCATACGCCACGTGCTTGCCGTCGGGGCTGAAGATCGGGGGGCCTTCACAGATTCCGTCGTACTCAACGCCCGCCTGTCCGTCCACCACCACCAACCACTTCGCGCCCTTCTTGGCCGAATACGCCACGCGCTTGCCGTCGGGGCTGAAGATCAGGGAGCCTTTACCGATTTCGTCGTACTCCGCGCCCGCCTGACCGTCGATCACCACAAACTGCTTCTCGCCCTTCCAGGCCGAATATGCCACGCGCTTGGAGTCGGGGCTGAAGATCGGGGAGCCTTTACCGATTTCGTCGTACTCCGCGCCCGCCTGGCCGTCCACCACCACGAGCCACTTCGCGCCCTTCTTGGCCCGATAAGCCACACGCTTTCCGTCGGGGCTGAAGATCGGGGTGCCTTTGCCGATTCCGTCGTACTCCGCGCCCTCCTGTCCGTCCACCACCACCAACTGCTTTGCGCCCTTCACGGCCCCATACGCCACGCGCTTGGAGTCGGGGCTGAAGATCATGCCTTCCAAGATTCCGTCGTACTCCGCGCCTGCCTGGCCGTCCACCACCACCAACCATTTCTCGCCCTTTCCGGCCCCATACGCCACGCGTTTGCCGTCGGGGCTGAAGATCGGGGTGTCGATTCCGTCGTACTCCGCGCCCGCCTTGCCGTCCACCACCACAAACCGCTTCGCACCCTTCCCGGACGAATACGCCACTCGCTTGCCGTCGGGGCTGAAGATCAGGGTGCCTTTGCCGATTGCGTCGTACTCCGCGCCCGCCTGGCCATCCACCACCACCAACTGCTTCACGCCCTTCTGGACCATATACGCCACTCGCTTGCCGTCGGGGCTGAAGATCGGACCGCCGCCGATTCCGTCGTACTCCGTGCCCTCCTGGCCGTCCACCACCACAAAACACTTCTCGCCCTTCCGGGCCGCATACGCCACGCGCTTGCCGTCGGGGCTGAAGATCAGGGAGCCTTTGCCGATTCCGTCGTACTCCGCGCCCGCCTGACCGTCCACGACGACACATACCTTCTGTCCCAGGGTTGCGACGTAAGCCAAATGGCGCCCATCCAGACTGGAAACAGGATTCAGCACCTTCGCATCCATCGGCCCCAGGCGAGTTTCCTGAATCTTGTACGCGCCGGCATGGGCGCTGGTCGGGTTGCTGGTCGGCTGGGCGGATGCCGTTGCGATAAGACCGATCATGGCCGCTGTCAAAACGATAATCCGGTTCGTGGCATTCATTTTCCGACTCCTTGATATGGTTTCACGATTTCCATTGTCCTGCCGCTACGGAAACAAATATAGCGGGATTATAGGGATTACCGGATTTTTTTATTTTCGATTTTCGATTTTGGATTTTTGATTTCACGAAAAAACCATCCCGCCGCAGGCGGGTAGGCCCCAATCGAAAATCAAAAATCGAAAATCAAAAATCTTTGTAATCCCGCTCTCTTTATTGACCTTTGAGCGAAACGTCCCGCCGGGATAGCGAGTTTATTTAGCAATTCAAACCTCAATAAGAGACTACCGAGTCCAATTATTCAAGTCCATGCATCGGACGTGTTCCCTCTTACTGAACCCCGGCGGGCAGTTCGACCTTGTTGCCGACCTTTACGCCCGCGCGCTCGAAAGCGCCGGCGGCGACCTCCAGGGCGAACTTCGCGGGCTGTCCGCTTGGATAGATGTATCTGGGGTTGCGGGGGTTGTCCTCGACGGGCATGGTGTGGATGCCGACGATTAGGCCGGCTTGGGATATGAAGGCGACGTCGATGCCGGTCCGGCAGTTGAGCATGTGAAAGGTCACCACCTCTTCGCGGTCAAAGATGAACAACATTCCCGTCCCTTCGGGCACTTCGTCCCTGCCTGCCAGTCCCAGGCGGCGGCTTTGCTCGTCGGCTGCCAGTTCCACACGCCAGGTATGTCCGCCGATGCGTACCTCAGGCCGGTCGCCCTGGCCGGGACATCGGCAGGACGAAAACAGCATCAACGGAACAAGGACAATCCATAATGCGAGGGTTTTCAGCATGGCGTCTTTTGTCTTTGTTTTTCGTCGTCGTGCCGGCGACGGCTAAACGCGCTGCGGGCGGCGGTGATAACTTGTTCCGGGTCGATTAGTTGCATACAGGTAACATGTCGGCATCGGCGTTTCAGGCATCCCTGGCAGGGGACATCGGCGACGATGACCGACCCCAGCGGTCCGAGCGGACCGGTGCGATCCGCGCGCGTCGGGCCGATTAATGTTACGAAGGGCGTACCGACGGCAGGGGCGATGAAATTGGCTGATGAGTCGCAGGTAATGACCGCACCGGAAGAGGCGATTATGGCGACCAGTTGGGGCAGCGTCGTGCCTCCGGCGAGATTGAAGACTTTCTCGTTGTCTCCGGCCAGGTCGGTGCAAAGTTCGCGGTCGGCGTCGGAGCCTGTCAATACTATCGGTACGTCGCGGGACAATTCGTTTGCGACCTTCCGCCAATGGCGGGGCGGGTACAACTTGCTTTGCCATCGTGTCCCCGGAGAGATTACGAAGTATTGTTCTTTTTTCAGGTTTTTCTCGGCCAGGAACGCTTCGGCGAACGCCCTTGCTTCGGGTGTAACGGTCAGAACGAGGTCGTCGGCGCGTGCATCCAGGCCGAGTGCGCGGGCGAGGTCGATATTGCGACCGACGGTATGGGAGGTCTCGACGCGAATTGGGTGTGTGTAGAATATGCTGGCAAATTCGCGGGCATCGGCGAAACCGGCACGGACGTCTGCGCCGCTGGCACGCGCGAGGAACCCGCTGCGGAACAATCCCTGAAGGTCGATGACCCAGTCGAATCGCCGCCGGCGGAGGTTTCGACAGAAGGCCAGAAAATCCCTCGTCGCTCCGATGCTTCGCCCGATGCGCCCATACCGGCGACGGTCGAAGAGGATTACCTCGTCCAGGTCTTTTTGCCCTGCCAGGATGGGCGCACATCCCGGCGTTACCAGCCAGGCGATGTGGGTTCGCGGGAAGGTTCGCCTTATTCCCGCCAGTACCGGAATGGCGGTGATCACGTCGCCCAGACTGGAGGGTTTAAGTATGAGCACTCTGGCTGGACTGGGCAGGTTCGACGCGGTCACGGCGTGGTTCCCTCTTCCTGCCTGGCCGACGAAGAGAGGCGATGCGCCTTCTGTCGCCGCTGGCGAGAGGCGATTTGCCGGCGTATTTTCCGGCTTGACCAGTCCTGAAGAAATCGCCAGTAGGGTTTGAAATTGATTCGACCGGTTCCGGGGCTTCGCAGGTATCCCAGCAGCATTATCAGCCGTCCTGCACGATTGACGACGGGGCATTCCAGCAGAGAGACGTTCAGCCTCATAAGTCCGCGGAACTGCTGCCGGTGCGTAACGCGGCGGACCCGGTTGACGCCGTCCAGGTCCACGAGGATCAATTCCGGCGAGTGGTTCGGGATGCCGTCCCAGTGCACCAGCAGGTTGGAAGCCTTCAGGTCGCGGTGGGCGAATTTCTCCTCGTGCAGCCGGCGGAGCAGACGCCCCAGTTTCCAGAGGACCTGGCGGGCAAGGCGTTTTGGCTCTATCTGCGAACCGTTGGGCTGTTCACCGCCCAGGTAGCGATTGAGGAACCTGTTGAGGTGCAGGCCTTTCACCCGTTCGGTAATCAGGATCGAATCGACCAGAAATCCCCACCGTCGTTTTTCCATCGCCGCCATAGGAATCGCAGTGTAGATGTGTCGGCCAAGCAGGGCGTGACCGAGGTAGAAGCCTCGCAGCGCCCTGCTGTGACGGAACAGGTCGATTACCCACCGGATGACGTGTTTTCGATGGGGGCGTTTGACGTACACGTCGATCTCGGTTTGGCCGATGCGGAGACTGCGCCGGACGACATAACTGCTGGGCGAGTCTTTGATTACATTCGCGTCGTCGCCGGTAAAGAGTGCGTTCGGGTCGGCCAGCGCTTCCCGCCAGTTCTCGGTGGTGAAGACATGTTCGCAGGCGTTCGAGCCGGGAAGACGACGTTTTGACGCCAGTATCACGTGCGCACGCCATCCTGCAACGGACATGCGGGCGAAGTACCGGTTGGTTGCGAAGATTCGCCGGTCGCGCTGGGCGTGGAGCCGTCGGCTGTGCCGTTTGCCAAGCATCTCGATCAGGCGGACCCATCCGCGGACTGTTCCTTCTGCGCCTGCGGCGCGGAGGTAGTTCCGCAGGAACCTCATCCGCTGCGAGCGCGTGGTCCACAGCCGGCGGTCATGATACAGTTGCGACAGGTTGGCCGCTCGTCTTCGCCGGCTCAGCCGACGTCGGCGAAGCATACGATGCAGGTCCATAAGGACAAGTTGTCGATGCTGGTTTTTGACCTGCGCCTCTCCGCCTGTGCCCGCCCCCAGGGGGCGCACCAGCACATTACCGCAGTGCAGGTCGCGGTGTATCACCCCGCAGGCGTGCATCCTTCCGACCAGTTCGGCCAGGTCGATTATCGCGGCATCAATGGCGGCGTGGTTGCCCGCCGCTAACTGTTCTGCGTGCCATTTATCGGCTGGGACGGACGGTTCGATCCCGTCGCTTATCAGCCATTCCGCACCGTTGTGATAATATGCGGCAAGGACCTTCGGAACGGGCACGGCATTGTCGGAAAGGCGCCTGCTGAAGCGCATTTCACAACATGCGTCCGAAAGTCCGATGCGCCCCTGCAGGCGGTGCAGCAGCGACTGGTTGTGGAAATGCTTCAGATACAACACGCCGGTATCGGCGGGCGGGGATTTCCCCAACGGGGTCTGCGGCAAATCTGTGCCGCCGCAGCGATAGACGGTCCGGGAGGCATTGTGTTTGACCACCGACCAGCGATTGTCGGTCAGGCCGGACAGCATCGGTTCCAGTCGGCGACGGGCATCGGCGTCCGCAAAGCGGACCGCACCGGCGTTAAGGCCGACGAAAAGTTCTGAAGCGTCCGGCATGTGGTGTTTGTCATTCGTCATTTGTCATTCACTGCTGCCGGCGAGATGTTTTCGATTATCTTCAGCAGCACTTGCGCGATTTGGCGGGGGCGGTCGGGGCGGACAAGCAGTGCGTTTTTCCCACTTACCGACCGGTTCGGCGCTGAGGCAGTCCCCCTGGGATGTCCCTTGCGGGTCGCATCGGCGGCGACAACGGGAAGCCCGGCGGGCATCTTCGCCGACGGTAGGGCGTCGGGATCGAGGAACAACGCTATATCCGCCGCCGACAGGAGATCCGAAACGGACCATTCGGGTCCGGTAAGTATGACCTGCTCTGCAAATCCGGTCATACCGGCGAATTCGACGACATCTCTCGCGCTGGGCCCGATGTCCTGAATAATAAGACGCACAGGAAGGTCGGCGATTTTCAGGATAGAGACAGCCCATACGGCAAAGCGATGCCCGCTTAGTCGGTGCACTTGCCCCGGGGCCGCGATGGCTATGTCTCCCGGCGCGATTCCAAGCCGATCTCGAACGGCTTTGCGGCTGGAAATGTCATTGATGTCCTGCGGTGCAACCATGATAAAGGTGCGATCAGACCGACTCATTGGATGGGAATTGACGGTTCGGTTTCCTTTTCCTTTGGTCGGGCGCGATCGACATAATGCTCGTGGAACAGGCCGCAGGCTTCCTCGGCCATGCGTTCAGCGAGTTTGTGAGCCAGTTGCGAACCGTAATCCATTGAAGAGTTATCCGTTATCGGCTCGACAATTTTGATCTGGAAGCCGCCCGATTCGTCAGGCCAGATGCGCCCCTTCAGCACATCCACGACCTTTACCTTAGCGACTAATCTTCCTCGCCAGAGCGTATCGACGAAATTGTCCTTGAGTGAGAATTCTTCAATTGAGACGTAGATTACCAGGTCCGCCCCGAGCCGGCGTCCGATCTTCGGGATGCTCATAAGGTTGAATTCCGGCTCGGCGTTACGCAGGTCGATGAGTTTGTCGTAGGGTATTGTTTTAGAGGTGAGCGAGTGTTTGATGAGCAATTTGTCGGCCTTTTCCACCAGGATACGCTTGACGGTCGGATAGATCAGCGGGCATTTTATGTCGTCAGGGAAGACCAGGATTGTCTTGTTTGCCGGAAGGGTGAACCTCGGCGGGAACTTTTCCTTCGGAAATAATTTTTCCAGAATGGCCAGGGGCAGCGGGCAGCCGGTCGGTATCAGCATTATCGAAACCAGCAGCAGGAAATATAAACTTCGCTTCATCATTGTTCTTTCGGCACCTTATATTTGTAGAAATTCTTTACCAGTTCCGCGGCGAACAGTCTTTCTGTCGGAATACGGATTTCCTCGTCGTTTCCAGCCGGAATCCCCATCGGGGATTCAGTCGGATGGACGATGTATATCGGTCCGGTCCGCCAGACGGGATTCCCGCCTCCTGCCGAAGATAGTTGTGCTTTATATATATTGACCTCGGCGGTGATTCGCCCGCGCGCCAGGTAGATGCTTCCCTGTTCTCGCGTCGAAAATTCCATCAGCGAAATCAGCATGACGTAATCGGCGCCGAAAACCTCGCAAAGGTTCTCCGGCGGCGCGGCGTCCCAGCGGATGTTTTCGGCCTGATAACGGATGACCCTGAAGACATCGACTACTGTAACGTTTCGGACCTTCCTGCGAAGTTCTGCGCCGACTATGTCGGTAAGTTCCAACTGTGCCATATTATAATCCAACTGTATCTCCGGTCCGGCGAAGATGACCACGGCGACGGTCTTATCCGGAAGATCAGCGAACTGGGCCTCAACGGTCTTCATCGGAACCGGAGGAGCAAAGGCGTACAAGAGCCAGTGAGTCAGGCTGCAACCGGCGATAAAAACCGCCGACGACGCCAGGAGAGCAACGAGCAGAAACTTTCGCATGATAACTCCTACGGGGCGGTTCTGCCTCAGTCTCACCTGCCGTCAGACAGGCAGCGTACCGTTGGCTATGCCCCATATCAATTTCAGCACCCAACCGGTCGGAATACCGATAATAAACATCCATATCCACCATGCCGGTTTGCCGAGGCGTGGAAGAGCGTTTTGACCGGTCAGGACCTCGATCACCGCTGCTGCCGCCAGCACGACCAGTCCGGCGAAAAACACCACCCCAAACGGATGGCTCCGGAAGGCCAGGACAAACCGTCCGTGAGCCATGGCCGAGACCGAGGTAGTCATTCCGCAGGTCGGGCACGGGTATCCCGTCTGAACGAGGAACGAACATGCCGGCAGGCCTATCTGCCGGTGCGTTCCGGTCCCCGTGGTATCGGGAGTAAGCCACCCCGCCAGGGCGATAGCAACCCCGCAGCACGCCGTCACCGTCAGGCCTCGCAGACGGAGAAAACTTCGCTGACGGGCGGCATCGGCATCAAGCCCGTACTTACCGGTATAACAGACGCTTTTTCCCGCCATTGCGGCTTTTTATCATAGACTCGCCCGCCGCCGACGTCAAGTTACACAGACATCTTCCGATTGCGGATTGCGGATTTTCTGTTTTTCCCCTGGTCCCTAGTCCCTGGTCCCTAGTCCCTAGTCCCTAGTCCCTAGTCTGTACCTGCACACGCAGTCGAAGACCTTGCCGCCGACGTGAGCGGCTATCGTCGGGTCCTTCAGCAGGCACTGTTGGATCGAATCGACGCTGAATTCCGTGTTGAAATTGCTCTCGATGCTCCTGCCCATCCCTTCGAGGACGACCAGGTCGGCGCCTTCGGAGGCCGAATTCAGTTCGTCGGAGACCTCCGCCAGGTCAATCAGCGGGATGTCGTTACCGGTCGAGACGACCTCGAACAGTCCGGCGGAGATGTACGAGGACAGTTCTTCGTCCAGGGTGGCGAGTTGCCCCAGGATTGCGACGGCTTCATCGGCGGTAACGTCGTTGAGGCTCGGTAGTTCGTTTGCCGCCAGGACGATCTGCGTACCGTGGGCGGCGAGTTCCCGGACAAGAGGCATCACGCCGAGGATGAAGTCCGCACCGGTGTTGTCCACGAAGACAATCGTTTTTGCCCAGGGAGCAGGCGATGCGGCTTTGATTGGTAAGATTGCCGCCAGCTCGTCGAAGTCGTCTATCAACCAGGGCCTGTCTTTCGTCCGCTCGACGGTCGCCTCGAAATCAACACGATCCTCGGCGTAACCCATCGTAGCGGCGCTGCCGAGGTCGAAGATGTTCCCGGCGAAGACGCTGTGGATGAGATGTTCCCACCGCTGCTGGGCCGGCAGCGATTTGATGAAGTCGATGACGCCCGGATAAGACTCAATGGCCGAGACGTCCTCACGCTGTTTTATGTGCATGAAAGGGTCGTTCAGACCGTTGTCGCGGAGGGCCTTTTCGCGCAGGCGGCACAATTCCAGCACACCCAGCCGGTCGGTCCTGATCGAGTCGGTCGGCCCGGGGTTCTCACGAAGCGAGGCGATCATTACGGCGAACTGCCGACAGGCCGATTCAATATGTCCGGTGGCGCCGCGCCCGTAGGCGACCCTTGCCGCCGCCAGCGTGTCGGCAAAGTGGTCCTCGAACACTTTCAGCCAGTATCGTCTCGCCTCGGTGTCGCTGATCAAATCAACGTCGCTTACGGAATAGCCGTCCGGATCAGCCAGAAGACAAAAATGACTCATATAAACCTCGATTGGTAATTCGTAATTCGTAACTTGTAATTCGTAATTCGTAACTCGTAACCGGGCATCAGGTGTTTCTTGACCAATTACGAATTACGAATTACCAATTACTATTGTACCTTTATTGTTACCAGTGTCAGGTCGTCGCATCGAGTTTGCAACCCTGCGAACCTTCTCATTTCCCAGAGGACGAATTTTCCTATTTCCGCTGCCGTTTGTTTTTGCCGGCAGGCTTCCACTACGGCGGCTCGGACGCGCTGTCGCCCGAAGGCCTCATCCTGAAAGTTAGTCGCTTCCGGCAGACCGTCGGTAAACATTATCAGCACATCCCCGCTTTTGAGCGAGAGAGTTTCCTGCCGAAACCGCATTTTTTCATCCATGCCGATTACGCCGCTGCCTCCGGTCAATTCCCGAACTTTTCCGCCTCGCGCCAGCAGCGCCGGTTCGTGCCCGGCGCTGCAATAGGTAAGCGTTTTGGTCTGCATATCCAGTGAGCCGAACAGCAGCGTTACGAAATCGCCCATCTCGCTTTCCTGCCAGAGGTCCATGTTGACAGCGGTGAGTATATCCGACAGGTCCCCCAGATGTGCAGCGTGTGCCCGAAGGGCCGACCGGGTCGATGCCATCAGCAGCGACGCCCGCACGCCTTTTCCGACGACGTCGGCGACGCAGATTCCGAGTTTCCCGCCCGGCAACTTGATAAAATCATAAAAATCGCCGGCCAAATCAAAGCAGGGAACGTATATCGCCGCCACATCTGCCCCTTTAATCTCCGGCGGATTGGCCGGGATCATCCGCTTCTGAACGTCGCCGGCGAGTCGCATCTGCCGACGGATGTTTTCCGCCTGAACGGCCTCGTCGTAGAGGCGCGAGTTGACCACAGCCGAGGCCGCCTGGGACGCCACGCCGCGGATCAGGGACGTCTCGAACCAGTCGAACTTATGAGGTCTGCGGGTATAGACGCGGAGAATGCCCTCAATCCGTTCCCGATAACTCATCGGTACACACAAGGCCGAGACCAGGTTTTCCCGCTTCGCCTCCGCCTTATACAGGATGCGCTCGTCGGTCTGCTCGTCGGCGATATAGACGCAGTCGCCGCTGGCGAGAACCTCCTGGTCGATCATGCTGTCGGAGAGGCGTATGGGGCCCTTGGAGATGTATTCGCTGCTCAGCCCGCAGGCGGCCATTCGCAGCAGTTCTGTCCGCTCCTCGTCGAAGGCGCGGATTGAGCAGGCGTCAGCGCCGGTAACTTTCACCGTCGTCTCGGCTGCAAGTTGGAGAATTTCCTTCAGGTCCCGCCGTTCGGTGAAGACCGCGGTCATACGATAAACAGCCGCCAGTTCCTCGACGCGGCTGCGGATTTGCCGGGCCTGTTCGCACAGGCGGACTACGACGTCCCGCATCAGGTCCGCCAAAGGCGCCGATTCGGCCACACCGGCCAGAGAAATCGCCCCGACGTGCTCGCCGAAGACGAACACCTTCGTATCAGCCGCCGCCGTCCCGTCCGGCGAACCGGCGAGAACCTCGCCGTCTGGCGAGAGTATCTGCACGGGCGAGCCGGCAGCCGAGGAAAACATCGCCGCCAACTGTTCCAGCGTCTCGGCGTCGAGATATTCGGTTAAAGTCGCCATTGGTTTTGACACTATGAGATGATTGCAGGTCAGAGGGAATAGGTTAGAGGTAAATGTAATTACGGATTTCAGATTGCGGATTGTGGATTGCGGATTTTT
>CAYUYD010000064.1:0-10920 GCA_964449105.1 uncultured Planctomycetaceae bacterium
GTAAACCATGTGCCCGGTTCAAAACGTAAACCATGTACCCGGTTGCACATTATTTCAGCCCTTCGGGCTGCACCTCGCTACCTCACACGCCACCGGAGGGCCGAACACCCCGGAAAATCTTGTCGTACTATGCAGCAGGTGTCACGACGACGTTCACGCAGGTCGGAAACAGCTTCCGCCGGATATTATCGGATAAACGTTATGGTAGACGTTTATACCAAATCTAAACGCAGCGAGATAATGTCCCACGTGAAAAATCGCCGGACCGCTCCGGAAGAAAAAGTAGCGTATCTCTTGCGGATACTGCGAGTCCGGTACCGGCGTAACGTCAAGTCCCTACCAGGCCAACCGGACTTTGTTGTCCCCTCGGCAAAGACGGCGATTTTCGTGCACGGATGTTTCTGGCACGGCCATGCCGACTGTGCGCGCGCCAAACTCCCGGAAACCAACAAGGCTTTCTGGAAACGGAAGATCACCCAAAATAAAAGGCGTGACGCTCGAACTGCTCGTTTGCTTCGAAAGTGCAGCTGGCACGTTATGGCCATATGGCAGTGCAGGCTCCGAAACCCCAACCGTGTCTTGAGCCGATTGAAGAAAATGCTTAATTCGTAGAGTAATCCTTTGGGGTTTTTATATCTCTGCGCTCTCTATGTCTTGCCAAAGACATCCCTTTGAAAGTCGGAGGAAGTAGGGACGATTGGGTTTTCCCCAGGTTTTTTACCTGCCTGTCTGGTAGGCAGGTTTGGCCGGTCGTGCTACCCTGGCACGGCCCGCGGCGCGGCGAAGCCGCTTATCCTGTCGGGGCGAATTGGCTTTGGTAGAGTTGATAATAAGGCCCGCAGCGGTCGAGCAGTTCGGCATGCGTGCCGACGTCGATGATTCGCCCGCCGGACATCATCGCGATGCGGTCTGCCTCCAGGACGGTCGAAAATCGGTGGGCGATAAGCAGCGTGGTCCGTCCCCTGCGGAAATCGGCCAAGGCGCGGTGGATTTTCTGTTCGCTGTCGGGATCGACCTGGCTGGTGGCTTCGTCGAAGATGAGTATGGCAGGATCGCGCAGAATCGCCCTTGCGATGGCGATTCGCTGCCTCTGCCCGCCCGACAGCGTCGCTCCGTGCTCGCCGACCATCGTTTCGTACCCGTTGGGCATTTCCGCGACGAACTCATCGACGAATGCTTTTCGAGCGGCGTCCTCGATCTCGCCCGGCGCAGGCCGACGTTTACCATAGGCGATATTTTCCCCGATGGAAGCGTGGAAGACGACCGCATCCTGCGTAACGAGTCCGATCTGCCGGCGGACCGAGCGAATGGAGTGAACGCTGATGTCGGCGTCGTCGATGAGCACCTGTCCGCCGGTGGGGTCGATCAGGCGGGGCAGGAGCGAGACAAGCGTGGTTTTTCCGCAGCCGTTTGGCCCGACGATCGCCAGCGTCTGCCCGGCGGGGATTTTCAGGCAGACGTCTTTGAGCGCGTCTTCATCCGTGTTGGGGTAGCGGAAGGTGATATTTCGAAACTCGATGGCGGTTTTATGTCGCGGCAGGGCCGGTGCGTCTCGGACGGTCTTTTCCTGCTGCTGATCCTGCAATTCAAAGACTCTTTTAGCGGCTGCATCCGCCTGCTGGAAACGCGTATTGACGTGTGCGAGTTTCCTGACCGGGTCGAACATCGCCGCCAGGCACGCCATCAGGGCCAAGAAACGCTCCTGATTCATTATCCCCAGATTTATTACCCAGTATCCGGCGATGGCGACAGCGCCCATTGCCGCGATGATTCCGAGCGCCTCGACCGTCGGCGAGGTGGCCGAGTCAATGGCAGCGATCCGCCGCTGCTGGGCCAGCAGCGCGCGGTTGACGCGGAAGAACCGCCGGCGTTCAGCCCCTTCCATCGTGTAGGCCTTGACCACTCGGATGCCGGTGAGTGTCTCTTCGAGGACGCCGAGCATACTGGCCCAGCCTTCCAGCGCCCGCCGCGACGCTCGTTTCATAATCTTCCCGAACTTGCGCACGATGATAAACGCCGGTGGGCCTACCACCATTGTCAACAGCGTCAGCCGCCATGAAAAGCACATCGCCACGACCAGCGAAGCGATCAGTTTTCCCGGCTCGACGAGCGTCTTTCCGAACAGCGTAATCTGCCCGCGCGCCAGTTCGCCCGTGTCCTGTACGAATCGGCTCATCGAGTCGGTAACGCCCTTTTCGGAGAAGAACGTCGTCGGGAGGCGCAGCACGACGTTGTAACTGTCGCACCGCAGGTCCATCAGCCCGCGATAGACAGCCGACTGGACGAGGTACTCCTGGATGAACCGGAAGATGTCGCGCAGGATGGTTATGACCACGCCGAAGCCCAGCAGCATCAGCAGCAGCGTGTACTGGTCGTATGGCATCCTGTCGGACATAGCCCCAAGCAGGCGCGAAGAGTAGCCGGCGTCTTTCAGCGGGATGTTTTCGATTACTCTGCCGGTGCGGGTCTGCGGGTCGTAAGCGGCCAGGCGGATCGTCCGGCCCGGCGCGGTTTTTCCGATTACCTTCGCCAGTTCGTAGGCATTGAGGAATTGCACCTCGCCGTTCTCTTCGACCAGGCCGACAAGCCACTCTGTTTCCTTCAAGCCCGCTTTGGCTGCGGGGGTCTTTTTACCCAGTTTTACCACGTCCAGGTACTCGGTAACGTTTATCCTCTTGTCGTCGAAACGGTGCTCGCCCCGAATTGCGCGAGCGACGACCCTTGCGTCCAGCCGGTCCTCGACCATCGACCGCCATGCCCAGTCGTGCAGGCTTTCATCGGAGATGAGTATCTTGACGCCCGGAAGCAGCGCGCCAAGCCCGCCGGCCCAGAAGAACATAATCAAGACGACGCACACCATCGCCATGCCCAGGCGAACCCGGTAAGGCCAGAGGTATCTGACTGATCGGAAAAAGTGTTTCATCAGCGAACCTTATATCATTCGGGATAATTTTTTCGCAGCAGGATAGCGCACAGGATACTCGGCGTTCGGTCAGACTTCCAGCGCCGAGTGGCGTAGCATGGCCGTCTCGGCCATGATTGCAATGTTTCACGGGCGAGACGCCCGTGCTACGGTTCAGACTTCCAGCGCCGCAGCCGACGTGCATGTTACCGCGACATTGTCCCAAAGGAGTTTGGCGTTGACGTTCCGCCAGAGGAGTTGTTCGCAGCGGGACAGTTGCGCGAGGATGTCGGCCAGTTCGGTCGGCTCGAAACGTCCGGCGATTCGCCCGACGGCATCGGCCTGGTCGGCGTGAACGAGCGGACCGGCCGAAGCGGTCGCCGAAACCAGCGCGTCGTGATATACGCCGGCGATTAATCCCAGAAAGACCTGCCCCGCCTGGCGACCGGTCAGCGACGCGGCGAGGTCTTTGTCCCGATTGTGGAATTTCCGAGCCAGTTTGTCCGAGGCCTTGACCAACATTTCTGCCAGGCCGCCGGGGTCATCAGGGCCGGAAAGACGCTCGACGAGCGACTTCTTGAATTCGTACAATTTTTCGCCCGCCCGACGACAGGCCAGACCTATCGACCCGCCGGTCATAGCGGCCCAGAACTTTGCCTCGTCCGGCGCGACACCATCGGCCATCAAAGCATCGGCGACAAAATCGACCGGCAGCGGACCAAAACGCACCAACTGGCATCGGCTTAGGGTCGTCGGGAGCAACTCGGCGGGACTCGTACACAGCAGGATTATCGTTACGCCCTTCGGCGGCTCCTCCAGCGTCTTGAGCAGAGCGTTCTGGGCCTGGGCGCTCATCGTTTCAGTCTGGCGAACGACGAAGACCTTCCCTCGCCCGCCGACAGAAGCCCGCCAGGCTGGGTCAATCAGAAACTGGCGGACGACATCAATCGAAAGATTCTGCATGACCCGCTCGCGGACCCTCTGGTCGTCGTGGTAGCGGGCCAGTTCTTTATAGACTACGGTGAGGTCCGAGTTTGTCCCGGCCGAGATGGTCCGGCAGGAATCGCATCGCCCGCAGGCCTGGCGAAGAGGGAATTCGTCGTTCAGCGCGGCGAATCGCCCGTTGTTGGGTCTGGACGACGGGTTTTCGCACAACAGCAGCCTGGCGGTCTCAACGGCGGTCGTTCGCCGCCCTACGCCTTTGGGGCCAGCGAAGATATAGGCATGAGGCCTGCGCCCGCCCGCCGCCGCCCGCTGCAACTGCTCCAGCGCCGAGTCCTGTCCGACTATGTCCAATAATTCAGGCATGTCTCACGCAAAATCCCAATGCGCCAGCAATTCGCAAAGGCGCCGGTGAATTTGTTCTTTTGTTCCCGCTGCATCCACGACGGCGCATCGTGCAGGATCGGACCGGGCATGGTCCAGAAATATCTCGCGAACCTTTTGGTGGAACGCCAATTCCTTTGACTCCATGCGGTCGAACTTGGCCGGGGCGCCGCCAGTCTTCTGCCGTATCCGCTCCAGTCCCACCTCCGCCGGAAGGTCGAGAATAACCGTCAGGTCCGGCCAGGTCCCGCTGACAGCCGCTTCAGCAACAACCGTAACGGTATCAACGTCCGCCCCGCCGGCACCCTGATAGGCGATAGTGGCGGATACGTATCGGTCGCAAAGGACGCACGTCCCAGCCGACAAAGCCGGACGTATGACCTCGGCCACCAGTTGCGCCCTGCTGGCCATGTACAGCATCATCTCGCAGGACACCGACATCTCCCCGTGCCGGCCGTCGAGAAGGATTTGCCTGATGCGCCCGCCGATTTCCGTCCCGCCCGGGTCGCGTGCGGTAACGACTTCTACGCCCTGCCCTGTCAGCCAATCCGCCAGCAGCGCGAGTTGCGTGCTCTTTCCGGACCCGTCAGGGCCGTCCAGGACGACAAATCTACCCGCCAGTTTTTTCGCAAGGTCGCTCATAATCGCTTCAGTAGTATGGCGGCGACGGATGGTTTTGACAAGCACGACCGCTCACCCACGCAAATTTATCTTGCCGGGGTCTTGAAAATCTCCCGCCGGGGGCGTATAAGGCAGACTCCAGAAACCCGTACTATACGGAATCCGAAATCTATAGAGGGTGGTCCTATGAAGATCATTGCCCAAACAGCTGCATTGCAGGAAGCGTTGAATCTGGCCGCCGGTATCGTCGCGGTCCGCACGCCCAAACCCGTTCTCCAGTGCGTCAAACTCATCGCCGCGAATAATACGCTGACTATTCTGGCGACGGACCTGGAGGCCGCCTGCCGGTACACGGTCCCACAGGTCGAGGTTCGCACCGAAGGCGAAGCGCTTGTGCCCGTCCAGAAGTTCGCCGACATCGTCCGCGAGAGTTCCGGGGAAGAGGCCCTGACAATCTCCGTCGAGGGTCAGTCCTGCACTATCACCGGCGCCGGTTCGCGTTTCAAACTCAACAGTATGGACCCGGGCGAGTTCCCCGTCGTCGCCGAGTTCGACGGCGATGGCGACTTCCAGATCGACGCCAAGGTCCTATCGGGACTTATCGACCGAACGCTCTTCGCCGTCGCCCGAGCACACAGCCACTACGCCATCAGCGGCGTGCTGTGGGAGGCCACTGGGAAAAAACTGCAACTGGTGTCCACCGACGGACACCGCCTGGCGCTGGCGAAGGCTGCACTGACCAAAGCCGCCAAAGCGGACGCCAAGGCCATCGTGCCCGGAAAATTCATGAACCTGCTCCAGCGCGCCACCGGCACGAGCGACGAGACGCTCGCCGTGAAGGTTACGGAAACCCAGATCCTCGTCCGGGCCGCCCGGGCAGTGCTGATCTGTTCGCTCGTTCAGGGAAACTTCCCCAAGTACACCGACGTGATACCGAAGGAGGCCTCGCGAAAGGCCGTTATCAATACCGAGGGCTTCCTGCACCGAATCCGCCAGGCCGCCCTGTTGACCAGCGAAGAGTCCAAGGGCGTCCGACTGGCATTCGGGGCCGAAGAAGTAACACTCACCGGTCGAAGCCCGGAATCCGGCGAAGCCGAAGTTACAATGCCTGTAAAACTCACCGGCGAACCGATGGAAATAGCCTTCAATCCGACCTTCCTTGCCGAGGCGCTGAAGGTTGTCGCCGCCGACGAGATCGTCCTGGAATTCGACGCGGGAAACAAACCCGCCCTGATGAAGGCCGGCGACGGACCCGGCGGGGACTTCCTATACGTCGTCATGCCGGTGGATTTGGGTTGATTGCGACAAAGATTGGACAGTAATAAAAAAACGAACAGAATAGCAGGATTACGGGGATTACAGGATTATAGGGATTTGTTTTTTTCTTTTTTTATCCTGTAATCTTAAAATCCCTGTAATCCCGCTATCTTCTTTCGGTGACGGTGGAACCCTAAAATTTTCCTGAAGTTTTTTCCTGGCGGCGGGCGATGATATGCGTAGGTTGATGCGCCTGTGAGCCTTCGGCAGGTCCCGCCAGGGACGCCCAGGGCGGATGCAACGAACATGCAAGAATGGCAACTTAGAAACGTCTGGCAGAACCGACAGCCGAAGAACCGTATCTCCGCACTGTCTGAACCCCTCACAACATTGATGAAGCACCATCTGGCTAAGCGAGTCCGCCGGATCGGACAGCTTTCCATCGCGTGGGACGAGTGCGTACCCGATTTCCTCCGCGATCACGCAGCCTTGGTCTCGCTGAACGGCGGAACGCTGACCGTCGCGGTCGATTCCGCCGCACATCGCTACCGCCTCGAAATGCTGCTTCGCGACGGTCTGCTCGACGCCATCCGCGAACGCTTCAGCGGAGCCCTCAACCGCGTCCGCTTGGTCCCCGGTTCGTTCGATGCTCTCGAAATGCCCGATCGGCACGCACCTCAGGCCTGACCCGTTGATTTACCTGTTACTCGGCGCCGGTTCTGCGCGTATTGACATACATCCACCTATGTCGCGTCGCGTTTTTGCGTGTCGAAGATTTTTCTGGACAATCGGGCGGGAATAGCGATAGTGCATCGTGAGGCATGAGGCTGCCGCGATCGTCTCCACACCCCCTTATGGAGGCAATGTGGCGCGTGATCTTCAGCCGGGAGCTCACTTGCCTGGTTTTCCGGGCAGGTTGACAGTTTCGTAGTCGGAGCCGATTGCGCCCTGTGCGTACGAAAGTGACTAAGTAACTATTTAAGGACTATCCCGTGCAAACGGTTCTCCAAAGAAGCGATATACAACGCGACGGGTCTGCTGGTCTGACCGACCCCGATGAATCCCTGCCCGAACCTTCTCAGGGCGCCCCCGCCATTCTCCACCAGCCGGATGCCCTGGCCCCGTTGGACGATGTTCCGGACAACGAGATCGCGATAAAGATTATGGTGCCGACGGGGCTTTTGATGCTGGTGGTCCTCGTCTGGCTGACTTCGGGTGAATACAACCAAGCCCTGCGAGCCCTGCGTTCCCGGTCGTTCGGACAGATGCTGGTGTGGGCGGCCTGCGCTCTGCTTTTGGCGAACCTGCTGGCCCTGATCTGGCGAGCGATCCTTGTGTTTCGATACCGCCCTGTTGCGCCTTGCTCCGACGAAGAGTTACCTGTCTGTACAGTCGTCGTACCGGCCTACAACGAAGGCGAACAGGTGCTGCATACGTTGCGAAGCGTCGCCGCCGGCGACTATCCGGCAGGGAAGCTCTGGATCATCGCGGTGGACGACGGGAGCGCGGACGACACCTGGCAGTGGATTCAGCGTGCGGCGTCCGAGTTCCCCAAGAGCATATTCCCCCTTCGTCAGAAAACAAATCGCGGGAAACGCCGTGCCCTGTATGCGGGGTTTCGTCATGCCGTCGGCGAGGTCCTTGTCACGATCGACAGCGATTCCCAAATCGAGCCGCAAACGATCCGCAACCTGGTCAGCCCCCTCGTGCGGGACCAGAAAGTCGGGGCAGTAGCAGGAAACGTCCGTGTCCTCAACCGCAACGAGGGGCTCGTCCCTCGGATGCTGGCTGTCGCGTTCGCGTACAGCTTCGAGTTCATCCGGGCCAGCCAGAGCGAGGTGAACACGGTCATGTGCACGCCGGGGGCCTTGTCGGCCTACCGCAGGGACCTCGTGACGAAAGTGATGCCTCGCTGGCTGAACCAGCGTTTCTTCGGGCGACTCGCAAACATCGGCGAGGACCGCGCTTTGACCAACCTTATCCTTCGCGAAGGCTACCACGTGACCTTCCAGCGAAGTGCCGTAGTCTATACGAAGGCGCCCTTGCACTATCGCGATCTTTGCAAAATGTTCCTCCGGTGGGCACGGAGCAACATCCGCGAGACGCTGGTCATGACGGGCTTCGCCTTCCGGAAGTTCCGCACCTCGTCGATGTTAGGGACCAGGTTGAACCTGCTTCTGCAATGGCTGAGCATGACGTTGGGGCAGGCGATGAAACTTGTCGCTTTGGGGTACATTCTCTGGAAGCCGGAGGTGTTTGGGCTTCGCATCGTGTTCGGCGCGGCGATCACCGCGTGTGCACCGGCGGCTTTTCTCGCGATCCTGTACCGCAGCAGCAGGATGTTGTGGATATACGTCTACAGCGTTTTCTGGCTGGCAGGTCTCTCGTGGATCGGGCTGTATGCCTGGGCCACGCCGCACAAGACGGGCTGGCTGACGCGAGAGAGCGACTCAACAAAGTCCCAGGGCAGACCAAAATTGAACACATCGGCTACCGAAGGATTCGATGTCGGCTTGGGGACCCCTTGTGGAGTGAAACTGGCAGGTGCAGCCTCGGATACGCTCCAGAGCCGTCTGTTGTCGAATATGTACCTGGCCGGCGCGAGCAAATCCGCTGTCCGGAACCATCCGGCGCTAAGCGAGGCCTGACCATTTTTATTTTTTATTTTCGATTTCACGAAAAGACATCGTGAAGGCGTCGGCCCCAATCGAAAATCAAAAATCCCATCTTAAAGGCGACGGTATTTTGGTCGGGCGGTCTTATCTTAGGACGGTGGCAGTGGCGCCCAGTTCCAGAGTGTCGGTCTTTCCTGCCCGGAGGTGGTGCCAGGCAAGTCCGGCGACCATAGCGGCGTTGTCGGTGCAGTATTTCGTGGCCGGTACGCGGACAGTCATCCCCAGTTTCCCGCCCAGTTTAGTAACGGCTTCTCGCAGTGCGGAGTTGGCGGATACGCCACCGCCGACGATTATCGTCCGCGCGCCTACATCTGAGGCCTGGACGGCGCGTTGAATTTTTATCCGCATCACGTCCACCACGGCGGCCTGGAAGGAAGCGGCAATGTCGGCGATCTGGTTTTCGGTCAGATGTTCGACACCCTTTGCGATGCTGTCCCGCCGTGGCTGACCCGGCACGCCGTTGACGTGGTACAGAACGGCTGTCTTGATACCGCTGAATGAGAAGTCCAGCGATTGGCCTTTAAGCAGAGACCGAGGGAGATTTATCGCGTCGGTCCGTCCGCCGCGTGCAGCCCGTTCGATCGCAGGCCCGCCGGGATAGCCCAGGCGGAGTATTGCGGCGACCTTGTCGAACGCCTCGCCCGCGGCGTCGTCGATAGTCGCGCCGAGCAGTTCCATATCCATCGGCGAACGGCACAGGTAAAGCGAAGTATGCCCCCCGGAGGCTATCAGCGCAACGGCGGGGTATTCGATAGGTTCGTTCCCCAGCGCC
Source organism: uncultured Planctomycetaceae bacterium (assembly GCA_964449105.1). GTDB lineage: Bacteria > Planctomycetota > Phycisphaerae > SM23-33 > SM23-33 > JAUWNJ01. Next base: position 9,554 of record CAYUYD010000064.1, read on the forward strand.
GGCGCCCAGGCGTGGGCGTGGATGTGATTGACGCCGATTAATGGAACCCGCCAGACCCACGCGAGTGTTTTAGCGGCCATCAGTCCGACCAGCAGCGAGCCGATGAGTCCCGGTTGGTTGGCGACGGCGACGGCGGCGATGCCGTCCGGCGCGACACCGGCCTGGGCGAGCGCCTGGGAAATTACGGGACCGATGGCCTCGGTGTGCGCCCTACTTGCGATTTCCGGTACGACCCCGCCGAAGCGGGCGTGCAGGTCTATCTGCGAGGCAACTACGCTGGAAAGGACTTTCCGACCATCGGCGACGACGGCGCAAGCGGTCTCGTCGCAGGTGCTCTCAATGCCCACCAGCACTGTTTGTCGGGATGTTTCCGCGGTCCCGATCATATCGGGACTCACGGCTTCGGCTCGCTTTCGGCGGTAGCGGTCGGTTGAGTCGCGGGAAGGGGAAGGTTTTGCAGCAGTTTAATCGCTTCGGCGAGTTGGGCGTCGGTCTCCAGCATCGAGCGTTTCAGTCTCACCGCACGGGAAGCCCTGGCCGGGGCGCGGGTGCGCGGGGACGTCGCGACCATCGCCATGGTCTGCAGCAGTTCCAGTTGTTCAATTTCGGTCACGGTGAGCCTGACCTTAATGTCAGGCTGGAGACCCGGGCGTTTTTTCCGACCCGGACGGGTTGTGGGTTGCGTGGTCAAGACGGCGGTCGAATCCTGAGTTTCTGCCGGTCGAGTCGCCGCCCGCCCAGGCGTATCTTCGACCGGTGCGGTGGTTGACGGTTCGGTGAGGAAGTATTCGCCGGTGGTGAGGTGGATTTCGCCGAGTTCGCCACCGAGGTCGAATGTCTTTTGCACGGACCACTTTCCGTAACTTTCCACCCCGAGCAGCACCGCCCGGCGGTGGACCTGCAGAGCGCCGGCGACGATTTCAGCCGCCGAGGTCGTTTGGGCGTTTATCAGCACCACCATCGGCACCGGCGGGTAAGTCCCGTCGGAATGGGCGTAGTAGGCGTGTTGATTGTTGCGCCGCTCGACGATTCGGACGATAAGCCCCGCCGAAAGGAACCTGTCGGCGGTTTCCACGGCTACGGGCAGCGCCCCGCCGGGATTGTCCCGCAGGTCGAGTACGAGTCCTTTAGGGCGGTCCAGTCGGCGGTACAAGTCATGCAGTTCGGCGGGCGTGCGATCGATGAATTCGCTGATGCGGAGGTAGAAGATGCCGTTCTGTTTATCCAGCGTGCAGTCCCACCGCCCGTCTTCGTCGCGGACGATACCGGTAACGGTTTGCCTCTCAAGGCGTTCAGGCGTCAGTTGTTGCGAAAATTCTTCACCGTCGTTTCGGCGCAGTCGCAGCCTGACGGGCTGCTCCTGGGGC
>CAYUYD010000065.1:0-10840 GCA_964449105.1 uncultured Planctomycetaceae bacterium
AAAAGGCGGAAGCCATTCGCCGGCTCGAACGGGTCGAGCAGAACCTCCTTCGCCTGACCGATATCCTTTCGGAGATACAGAAGCGTCTCCGCTCCATCAAATACCAGGCGGGAAAGGCAAGGAGTTACCAGAAATACAGCACTCGCCTGGCAGAACTTCGGAGCCTGTTTTCCCTGGCGCAGTATCACGACCTCGTCGGTCGGCGTCGGGACATCCAGACCGGAGTCGATGCGCTCACCGACGCCCTGGCCAATGTAACGGCCCAGATGGGAAGGCTTGAAGCATCGGGGACAACTACAGAGACGGAACTGGCCGATCTGTCGCGGAAGGCGCATGACCTGGAAGGCAGGATTTCCGAGCTGGACGGCTGGATAATCGCAGCCAGACAACTGGATCAGATGCTGTCGGCCAGGGTTGAAGAACTTACCGACATGATCGCCGCCGACACCTCGCGATGCGAACAGTTGGAGGCGAAGGTCGCCTCCGGCAGGCAGGAGTCCGCCGATGCCCGCGCCCGCCTCGAAGCCGCTGACGGAGAACTGACCGAATTGACCCGGCGCGCCGAAGCGGCGGGCGGCGCCTCAACCGCCGCCGCCGAAGCGGTCCGGCAACTCCGGGAACAACTGGAAGACGAGAAGAACGGCACTATCGATCTGCTCCGCCGAACCGCTCAGCTGCACAATGAGATTAACACCTACAGCCTCAACCGCGAGAACCTTCATGCCCGGCGGCAGAGGCTCACTGGTCGGAGCGAGGAGATCGCAAAGTCGCTCGAGGATATTCTGTTCCGCCGGTCCGCCACTCAGGCGAAATTTTCGGAGATCGAGACCGTCCTGACCGATTCCCAGGGCGGGCTTGAAAAGAATCAGGCGGACGTTCGCACCTTCTCCGACGACGAGAAACGTCTGGCGTCCGATCTTTCCGGCGCGCAGCAGGTTCGCAGCGGGCTTGTTTCCCGCCGGAGCGTCCTGGAGCAGATGCAGCGTCGCGGTGAAGGTCTGGACCAGGGCGTGCGTCGGGTTCTGGCTGCTGCCAGAGAAGCAAAAGCGCCCTTCGACAAGACCCAGGTGATTGGAATTCTGAGCGATTTTATCGAGACCGACGTAACCCGCGCCGGTGTAATCGAGGCGGCGCTGGGCGAGGCGGGGCAACGGCTCGTCGCCGCTTCGAGCAAAGATGTGGCCGAATCGGCGGGGCAGATAAGGCAAATCGCCGGCGACGCCGACGGCGTCGGATTCATCTGCCTGGACAGGATGCCTGTACCGCCCGCCTGTCCGCCGGAGGAACTGCCTGCCGACGATAATATCGTCGCGCGAGCGTCGGACTTGGTCCGCTGCACCGACGACCGCGTAGCCCGCGTTATCGAAAGGCTCCTCGGCAGGACGCTCGTGGTCCGGACGCTGTCGGCGGCGTTCGACCTTGCAGGCCGACTGAGGGGCGACTGGCGATTTGTAACCAATGCCGGTGATGTGCTGGAAACCGAAGGCCGGCTGAGACTGGCCGCCGAACCGGCGGCTGATGGGCAGAACCCCGGCGCGCCGGGGGTCGGACCGATCTGGCAAAAGAGCGAACTGGCCGACGTGGACCGAAAACTACGCGAAAACCAGATTTGCGTCGATGAACTCGCCGGCCGACTGGAAAAAGTCCACTCCGAACAGAAGCATCTGGAAGAACTCGTCCACTCCCTTCGGACAGCCGTTTATGAGGCCAATACCGAGCGGGTATCCTGCCGGGGGCTTCTGGAACGCCTTGACGAACAGGTTGCCGATCTCCGGCGCGAGGCGCCGCTGGTATCCGACGAGGTCAGCCGATTGGCCGACGAAATAGAATCCGCCGCTGCCGGTGAGCGTCAGAGCAAAGCCTGCGCCGCCGAACTGGAAGCTGCCCGAAGCCGGCGCGAGGCGGAAGTGGCCCGGCTGAATGATGCGCTGTCCGACGCGACGAAGCGGCAGGAGTCTCTGGCGTTCGAAGCCACCGCCGCCCAGATCGCCCTGGCGTCGGCGCGACAGAAGCACTCCGCTTTGCGGGAGAATCTGCACCGCCTGGACCAGCAAGGCGAATCGCTTGCCGGAGAACTGACCGCCCTGAGAGAGCAGATCGGCCAGACCCGCAATCGCCGAACCGAGGCGCAGAACGGCGCAGCCGAAGCAAACGAAAAAATCCGGACGTCGGTGAAACAAAAGGCCGAACTGGCGAGGGAAATGGAAGAAACCGCCGTCTCATGCGACACGCTCGCCGAACGCCTGGGCGAAATCAAAAAGCAACTTGCCGACGAGCGGAAAAAACAGGGCGACCTGGCAGCGCAATCTTCCGACCTCCGCGTCAAACTGGGCGAGATCGAGGTCCGAATCGAGGACCTTATCTCGCGCACATCCGAGGAACTGAACATCGACCTTCCGAATGCCTACCCCGATTACACCCACGACGAGCAGCGCGACTGGGAAGCAGTCAAGGTCGAAATCGCCGAACTCCGCAGCAAGATCGACCGGCTGGGAAATGTTAACCTCGACGCCATCGACGAGCAGGAGCAGTTGCAGCAGCGCGAAAAGTTCCTCTCCGAACAGACCGCCGACATCCGCGATTCCCAGAAGCAACTGGCGAACCTGATAAAGCGAATCAACGCCGAAAGCAAAAAGCGGTTCGAGGATTCGTTCCAGGCAGTCCGTTCACACTTCAACGAACTGTTCCGAAAACTCTTCGGCGGGGGAAAGGCCGACATCCTCCTGACCGACCCGGACAATGTACTGGAAAGCGGTATTGAGATTGTCGCCCGCCCGCCCGGAAAAGAACTAAGGTCAATCTCACTGCTGAGCGGCGGGGAAAAGACGATGACCGCCCTGGCGCTGCTGTTCAGTTTCTTCAAGGCAAGACCCGGACCGTTCTGCCTGCTGGACGAGGTTGATGCAGCCTTGGACGAGCAGAACACCGGAAGGTTCACGCAACTTGTCCGCGAGTTCCTCGGAACCAGCCAGTTCGTCGTCATAACTCACGCCAAGCGGACCATCGCAATGGCCGACCAGATTTACGGGATTACCATGCAGCAGCCGGGTATCTCCACCCCCATCTCCGTCCGCTTCGAAGACGCCACAAAAATGGTCGAACCGGCGGGGAAAAGCGGCAAAGTACAACTTGCCGCTTCGGCACAACCCGTCGGGGCGTAATTGGATGAGGACTCGGTTACGCGGGTTTTCTCTGTCCGGCGATTTCTACTTGCGGATATCCGCTAACCGGCGAGAATATATCCGCCGGTGCATTTTGGATCGTCGTAGGTGTGCAGGAGAACACCATGTACATAAAGGTGCAGGAAGCGAGTTATCTTGGCAACAACCGCACCATTACAATGCGGTGTCCACATTGTAAGAAGATGTGCACTTTTGACCCGGTAGGGAATGACTGGAGCCTCGGCAACAGGTTGTCGGGTGTATCGGGTGTAGGCTTACGCCTGTGTCCTGATCCTGAATGTCGCGCACTCATCTTTGTTATCTTCGATCAACACGGGTTGGTTCGCACTTATCCCGCCGAGCGGCTTGACTTCGACTCTTCGCACATCCCTGGAGAAATAGTCAAAGCCGTAGAAGAAGCCATCACTTGCCATGCCAATGGGTGCTACACTGCTGCTGCGATGATGATTCGGCGATCGTTGGAACTTTTGTGTGAGGTTCAAGAGGTACACGAAGAAAATCTCAAGAAGCGGATAGAAGCGCTAGGCAAGAGCATCACTGTTCCCAAGGAACTCCTCGCAGCAATGGATAAATTGAGGCTTCTCGGCAATGATGCGTCGCATGTGGAAGCGAAAACGTTCACTAAAATTGGCAAAGACCAAGTGGAAGCGGCGATGGACTTCTTGAAGGAGATTCTCAAGGCTACATATCAGTACAAGGGTCTGTTGGAAAAGTTGGCCGGACTAGAAAAACCAAGCGTCGGAGCGTCCCAGTGACACATAATTAGGCCTTCAGCGCAATGCCAGGCTGGTGCGTAATAGGCGTAAGAGGAAAACCGTATGACCAAGACAGACAATCTGACAGGCAACATCCTCTACTACGGCGACAATCTCGATATTCTTAAGCGGTACATCAAGGACGAATCCGTCGATCTGATTTACCTGGACCCGCCCTTCAAGAGCAACCAGGATTACAACGTTCTTTTCGCCGAGCAGAACGGTTCGCGCTCAAAGGCCCAACTCAAAGCCTTTGAAGATACCTGGGAATGGAACCCGGAGTCAGCCAGGGCATGTCAGGAAATCATAGAGGCGGGAGGACGAACCTCTGAAGCCATGCAGGCTTTCCGAACCTTTCTCGGTGCCAGCGACATGATGGCCTACCTGGCGATGATGGCGCCGCGATTGGTGGAACTAAAGCGGGTTCTAAAAGCAACCGGCAGTATCTATCTTCACTGCGATCCGACAGCAAGCCATTATCTCAAGATGCTGATGGACGCAGTCTTCGGGGGGCCGAACTTTCAGAATGAAGTCGTTTGGCACTATCGAAGGTGGACCGGTGAAGCCAGACGGTTTCAACGTATGCACGACATCATTTTGTTCTACGCTAAGAACAGAGATGAGGTGCGATTCAACCCTCCGTACACTCCCTACACGCAAAAGTCCGCAAAGCGTAAACAGCACTACCACACACGAATCAAAGGCGACGATGTTTACGTTACCTCCGTGGACCCGCGCGGTGTAAGAGATAATGACGTTTGGGACATCTCTGTTATCAACCCTGCCGCCAAAGAGCGCCTCAGCTATCCCACGCAGAAACCGGAGGCTTTACTTGAACGTATAATTCAAGCCAGCAGTAACGAAGGCGATATTGTTCTTGATCCTTTCTGCGGTTGTGGAACCACTGTTGCCGCCGCCCAACGGTTGAAACGACGCTGGATCGGCATAGATATCACTCAAGCCGCCATCGTGGTAATCAAGAAGCGGCTGCGCGACACGTTTGGCGACAAGGCGATCCCCGATGTTGTCGGTGAACCGGTTACCGTGTCGGATGCTGAGGTATTGGCTCGTGAGAAGCCCTACCAGTTCCAGTGGTGGGCGCTGGGATTGGTTGGAGCACGACCGGCAGAAGAAAAGAAGGGTGCCGACAAAGGCATAGACGGTCGCCTGTACTTTCACGACGAACCCGAAGGCGGAAAAACAAAGCAGGTTATTTTCTCGGTAAAGGCCGGTAATCCTACGGTTGCCCATGTGCGCGACTTACGAGGCGTGGTGGATAGGGAGAAGGCCGAAATCGGCGTTCTGATCTGCATGATCAAGCCTACCAAGGCAATGCGAACCGAAGCGGCTTCGGCGGGTTTTTACAAATCCCCCTGGGGCAATCACCCTCGCCTGCAAATCCTGACCATAGCCGAACTTATGGAAGGCAAGCGTATTGATTTGCCGCCTTCCGGCGACGTGCGGACTTTTAAGAAGGCCCCCAAATCAAAGGATAAGCCCAAGAAACCTCCGACTCTTAACCTACCCTTACTGTAAAGGCAGGCCAAATGCTTTATCTTCGCGCAAAAGGAACACCCAATGAACGTTCTTGGCGTCAGCGGCAGCGGGAGGGTCGGGGGGAATACGGCCATGCTCGTCAAGGCGATTCTCAACGGAGCCTCCCAGGCCGGACATGAAACGAAACTGCTGGAACTGGGGCGGATGAAAATCGCCCCGTGCAACGTATGCAAGGCGTGTAAAGAAACGCATCGCTGCGTCATCGAGGACGACATGTCGGCGTTCTACAAGGCGGCTCCCGATACGGACGTGCTGATCCTGGCCTCGCCGATTTACCTGGACCACATCTCGGCCAACATGATGACATTCATCCAGCGGATGTACTGCTATCTGGGGTTGAATCTGGAGCACCACTATCCCAGGCGCGGTGTCCGGGCGGTGCTTGGGATTACCTACGGGGCCGCCCGGGAAAACGCCTACGATTACGTCCTCGACTGGATGCGGGCCCGGCTGAATGGGTACTTTGACATCGAGACGATCGGATATTTCAGGGTCCATTCGACTAAACACGCCAGCCCCTTCGGAGAGGATCATCCTGAAATCCGGCGGGCGTACGAATTCGGAAAGACGCTGGCATGACCGACGGATACGTTTATCTCAACGGTGGGATCGTCCCGGAATCGGCAGCGGTATTGAGCGTATTCGATACGGGCTTTCTGCACGGGGCGAGCGTCTTTACGACGCTTCGGAGCCATAACGGAAAGGCCTTCCGCCTGAACCGGCATATCTCCAGGCTGCTGGAGATGGCCGGGAAAATCGGCATCCGCCACGACACGACGGACGAGAAGCTGACTTCGGCGGTCGCCGAGGTACTCAAGGCCAATGACATATCCGAGGGGCGGATTCGGATAACAATAAGTCCAGGCCCGGTTGGGCTGGAGAAACCAACCGTCGTCGTAACGGCCTCGCCGCTGGAGGCGTATCCGAAGTGGTGGTACGAGAAGGGTATTGGCGTGATTATCTCCGGCGTCCGTCAGTTCACGGGCGACCCGACGGCTGGTCTTAAGACCGGATGCTACCTGCCGAGAGTTCTTGCCCGCCAGGCCGCCGCCATAGCAGGGGCCCAGGAGTCCCTGTGGTTCACCGAGACAGGACACCTGGCCGAGGCGTGCTTTTGCAACGTCTTTATCGTTCGCAACGGGGCCGTCTCGACCCCCCCGCTTGATACGCCCGTCCTTCCGGGAATCATCCGCCAAGCCGTTATCGAACTGTGCGATAAACTCGCGATTCCCTGCCAAACCGACAAACCCATCACCGGCGAAGACGTAACCGCCGCCGAGGAAATGTTCCTTACCTCCTCCACCGCCGGCGTCTGTCCCGTCGTTCGAATTAACCGAAACCCCGTCAGCGACGAAAAGCCCGGACCTGTAACAAAGAAACTCCTGAACGCCTACGAACAACTCCTCGAAGAAGAATGCCCCTAAGAGAGGTCATCGGTCATAGGTCGTAGGTCGCTGCATCCGCAATTGCTTCCAAAACTGCCCTGGCCTTATCGAGCGTTTCGGCGTATTCGCCTTCGGGCGTGGAGTCGGCGACGATTCCCCCGCCGACCTGGATGTGAGCGCTGCGGCGGTCCCAGACGATTGTGCGGATGGCGATATTGAGTTCGCAGTTTCCATCCGCGCCGATGTATCCGATTGAGCCGGTATAGACGCCGCGGGCGACCGGCTCAATCTCGTCGATAATCTCCATCGCTCGTATCTTCGGCGCGCCGGTAATCGACCCGCCGGGGAACGTCGCGGCCAGAAGGTCGGCGACCTCGACGCCGTCTCGCAATTCGCCCACCACCGACCCGACTAGGTGAAAGACCGTCGGGTGCGCCTCCAGTTCCCGCCTTTCGGCCACGCGGACCGAGCCGTACCGGCAGACCCGCCCCAGATCGTTCCGAAGCAGGTCGATTATCATCGCCAGTTCGGCGTTGTCTTTTTCGCTGGCGAGCAATTCAGCCGCTGCTGCGGCGTCCTCGTCCGCCACGCCCGTCCGTCGGCGAGTGCCCTTTATCGGACGGGTCAAAACCTCCCGCCCGCGGAGGCGCAGAAACAACTCCGGCGAACTGCTGATTACGGCTGAATCGTCGAAAAGCAGCATCGCCGAGTACCATGCCGGGTTCCGCTGACGGAGGGTCTTGTATATCGCCGGCGGCGGCGGGGCATCGGCAACCGTGAACCGCTGCGAAAGATTCACCTGGAAGATGTCCCCGGCTGCGATGTAGTCGATGCACCGCGCGACGGCGAGGCGATATTCCTCGGGAGAAAAATTACTGTTAACCTTCAGTACTTTGTCCCACTCGGTTTGGGGGTGGCATCCCGGCGCGCCGGGACTTGCAACCTGTGTTCCTTCTCCGGCTGATTGAAGCATCGCCCGCAAAACTTCGGCGGATTCCCGCCCTTTGTGGTTCGGTTCATCAAATGCCAGCCAGGTCAGCGTCCATCGCTTTTCGAGGGCGTCATAGACTGCCGTCGCGTCGTAGAAGGCCAGGTGCAGGTCGGGCAGCGACGTGTCTCGCTCTGCCCGCTCCGGCAGGCGCTCCAGATGCCTGCCGAACTCGTATCCGATGTACCCGATCCATCCAGGCCCGTACGGCACAGGCGCGGTTCCGCTCGCCCGGATGAATCCCAGCGCCGATCTCAAAGCCTGCGGGACTGTTTCGCCATGCAGTTCCCTGCCGGTGCTGTCCAGCAATCGGCCGTTGCGCAGTGTGATAATTTCCCTTGGCCGGCAGGCGATTACGGTGTATCGCCCGTAGCGAGGATCGGCTGCGGCGCTTTCCAACATTACAGGATAAGGCTGGGCCGCAAGGGCGTCCAAAATCCCAGCCGGCGCAGCAGCGACATCCAGCGCCTCCCAGCACACGCTCGCTGTTATCGGTTTTCGGCTTGTCAATTCCGTCAGCATGTTTTTCTACCCGCAGAACAAAATAGGCCACAGAGGCACAGAGAACACAGAGGTAATAAAAGGGTTATAGTCCCTATGTCCTGCGAACGAAAATGGTACGCTGATTCGCCCCGCCGGGAAAGCCCATTGTTGATTGCGGATTGCAGATTGCGGATTGCGGATTTTCTTTTCCAAGTCCCTTTCCTCGATATTCCGGTATTCCGGTAATCCGGTTTGTCCTAGAACGAAACGGAACCATTGGGAACGAATGGGAACGAATCGGAAAGATTCGGAAAGATTGGGAACGATTCGGAAAGATTGGGAAAGATTCGGAAAGATTCGGAAAGTTTAGGAAAGTTTAGGAAAGTTTAAGAAAGAAGGCGAGATTCGTAACCCCTTGGCGTACAAGCAGTTGCGTATTTTGAGCCGCGAACAACGCGAACTTTTAAAAATCAACTTTGCCTATCTTACCTAAATTGCCTGACTAGCCGCGAGCGCAAGCGAGCGGGCGTATTCGCCGGCGTCCGGACTTACCCGCTCGCTTGCGCTCGCGGCTAGTCGGGTAACGCAACCTGCGAACCCCCAAGTCCCAAGTCCCTAATCCCAAGTCCCTTTCCTCGGTATTCCGGTCTTTATTCTATTGTCAAATATCTACCAAGCGTCCTATCGACGCCATTGTTTTTGTGGTGCAAACGCGGCACCGGAAAAAGTGCGGAATTGGGCACCCTCCGGCCTGGCCGATAGATAAAATTTTTCAGAAAAATCCAACCGCGACAATGCCGTCATTTTCCCCCGGCCAACCTGTCAATTTGTCCCGAAGGACTCTCGCAGAGTCCGTTGGACTGCGAGCATGTCAATCTGTGCGCTACCGTCGAATTAAGGTATCTGTCTGCTCAGTGCGTAGGGCGTGCAGGTTCCCCCGTACGGGGGAACCTGCACGAGGAACTTGTTCGGACCTGCTACAAACTCATTTGGATTCCGCGTGCAACCCGTCCCTTTGGGACTAAGTTGCACGCCTTACCGGCTCTTACACATCCGCGCGAGGAGGTCCCTGTAACCGACTAAACGCTGGCAACTTGAGGATTCGTTGCCATCGCTTCGCTAGTGAGGGTTCCACGAGACCATCTTCGGTTGCGGAACGCAGGTCGAGGCGCTTAAAGCTAAAGATCTGACCCTGTTCCCGGGGACAGACCTTGTTCGTGAACGAATAAAGTGCGAGGACGTCTTGGGAATACGGGAACGCTTCACATATAGACTCTTTCAGCCACTTCTGCTCGAATTCCCCCATAGACGGAAGCAAGCCTATATACAAGAATCCGACAACCGCCACTGGAATGCCCAAAATGCCGATCAGTGGGCTCAGCCACGGTGCGACAGCGTAAAGACGCGATAGGGCAAGGAGCCACAAATACATGGGAAGCCAAATGAGGCTCAAGGCAAAAAGGACCAACCAAGCCACTGGGTTAAGACAGCCAATCAGACAGCCCCCGAGATTCATGGTGACCAGGGAGATAGGGAGTGTGATCCAGCCCAACAGGTTGGTGAGCATGAAAATGGTCCAGTTAATCCACATGCTTCATGGTATCCCTTCTAACAGGGTGCAGTGAGTGGCTGGGGCGAGGCGCAGCCACTTACTTCTAGCAATTCAATTCTTTGATGGTAATCTACTATCACTTGGTGGCAGTGACATCTTATCTAGCACGTTCCTGAAATCTGCCATTTGGCTAAAAATAAACTTCATTTTATCAAAATCGAGATCTATGAATTCACCTGGTTTAAACCATGTGAGCAGTTTCATCTTTTTAGACATTTTAGACGTTGCTATCCCATTATGGTGTAATATAGCATTTCTTATATTGCGCATATCTCCCCAAAAATCACAAGAAACATGTTTTTTTAAGTCCGGTACTCCAAGAGCAATTCTAATTTTTTTACGAAGATAGGTTTCCCAGTAGGCAAAGGCTTGAACTACACATAGGTGTCCCATCAGAATATAGTTTGACTTTGGTTCATTACGTGCCGTTCTCTTTTTGACTTCCCCCTGTTTCATAAAGGGCCATACAGATTCTACGTTAAATTCTTCACCACAAAGTTGTTTGTAATCAATTCCACATTTATCTTGAAATTCACTGCTGGCTTCTTCGCACTCGCCAAGGGAAGATTTAATTTGATTTTGATGCTCGATCAGGCGTTGGTGAAGTATGTTGAAACCTACAACGCTGTCCAAATAAAGAGTGTGAAGGGTAACGACGAATTCGCCAAATTCTTCAGATAGCTCCAAGAATCGTTTATAATCCATGTTGATACCTAACGATAAAAATGCGTCCTGCGTACTACGTCTTATGCCCTGTCATAATAAAGTAATAACCTCTGCGCTCTCTGTGTCTCTGTGGCCCATTTTTTACTCACCCCGGTATCGGACGATCATATACGCCTCGGCGGGGCCTTTGCCTGTGTTGCGGAGGGTGTGGG
>CAYUYD010000066.1:0-2809 GCA_964449105.1 uncultured Planctomycetaceae bacterium
TGGCCATGACGCCCGAGAGGTTCAATCCGACCAATCTTGACTGCGACCAGTGGTTGGGGACAGCGTCCGCTGCCGACATGAAGTACGCGGTCTTTACCGCCAAGCATCATGACGGTTTTGCTAACTGGCCGACGAAATTTTCAGAATATTCCGTCAAGAATTCACCCTGGCAAAACGGTAATGGTGACGTGGTCAGGTTGTTTATTGACGCCTGCGCAAAGTATGGAATGAAAGTCGGGCTCTACTATTCGCCGGCAGACATAAACTCACCTGCGTACGACGATCCAATGGCTTACGATGATTTCTTTATGGACCAGGTTTCCGAACTGCTGACCGGATACGGCCAGATCGACATGTTGTGGTTCGATGGCTGCGGCTCGGAAAACCACGAGTACGACTGGCGGCGAATAATCGGCGAGATACGTCGCATGCAGCCTGGCATACTGATCTTCAATATGGGCGATCCGGACTATCGGTGGGTCGGCAATGAAGACGGACTGGCGCCCATGCCCTGCTTCAACACGGTGGACTCCGTTCCGTTTTCGATCCGGACAGATAAGATGGATGACCCTGGAGCCAAGAAAGCGGTTTATCTGCCGGCTGAGTGCGATTGCCGCATGCGACTGGAAAGCTGGTTCAACGTGGAAGATGACGAGCATACCGTAAAAAGTCTCGACGAACTAATGGGGCTCTATTATTACTCTGTCGGACGCGGTGCTAATATGCTGCTGAATGTCGGCCCCGATGAACGCGGACTGCTGCCGGAAGCCGACCGTCTCAGGCTGCTGGAATTCGGTAAAGAAATCCGCAGCAGATTCAGCAGACCGGTAATATCGCCGGAGGAATTAGCACGCACGGAGACCGGGCTGACCACGAATCTCGCCAAGCCCGTCCTTGTCGATCACATGGTGATCATGGAAGATCTCTCACACGGTCAGAGCATAAGGGCCTTCCGAATATGGGGCATTTCCGACACTAACTGCGAGCACATGCTCTACGAAGGCAAGACTATCGGTCACAGGGTTATATGCCGTTTTCCTGCCTTTAAGGCCAAACAGTTGAAACTCGAAATAGCACAATCTGACGGCGACTTCACGATCAGGAGTGCATCTGCCTTTTTTACAGGTGGCTAACCTGCATATTGCATGAGCGGTGAGAGCCGTAGAGCCATTTGACCGGAACGGTGGTTTTTGGGCTTTACCGGGTAGATTGGCTCGCCCGGCGCATACCGCAAGCGGTTCCGCAGCCGATGACACAACTCCACGTCCTTGATTCGCCCGTCGACGTCAATACAATACGCCCTTCGACAAAATGAATGGATGACGGATATGAGCGAACTGCATAGAACAGTCCTTTACGACCGGCATGTCGCCGGCGGGGGAAAGATAGTCGATTTCGCCGGGTGGGAGATGCCGATTCAATACGCCGGCGGGATCGTGGCCGAACATCTGGCGACCCGCAAACGCGCCGGACTCTTCGACGTCTCGCACATGGGGCGATTCGCCTTTACCGGCCTGGGCGCAACGAGATTCCTACAGCACGTCCTCAGCAACAACGCCGAGGCGCTGGACGTCGGACAGGCCCAATACACCATGATTCCCAACTCCCGAGGCGGGGCGGTCGATGATGCATACCTCTACCGCTTCGTCGAGGGCGAATATCTCCTCGTTGTCAATGCCGCAAACCACCGGAAGGACTGGGACCACTTTACCAAACACCTGGCCGGCTTTGACAATGTGGAAATGACGGATAAATCCGAAGAACTGGCGATGATCTCGCTTCAAGGCCCGCTGGCAGGGGAGATACTGGGCGGCATCATTGATTCGGGCGCCCTGCCGGAGCCGATGAGGAACGAATTGTCCACCGTTGTCGTCAATGGTGTTGAGGCCGGGATTGCCCGAACAGGATACACGGGCGAACCGGTATGCTTTGAACTGTTCGTCGCCAGCCAGGCCGCCCCGGCGATATGGGACCTGCTGATCGAGCGGGGCGCAACACCGGTGGGGCTTGGCGCGAGGGACACGCTCCGGCTTGAGGCGACCCTGCCGCTCTACGGGCACGAACTTGGGCAGGATCCGGACGGACAGGAAATACCCATCTTCTCCTGCCCGCTTGCCCGGTTCGCTGTTAGTTTCTCGCCGCTGAAAGGCGATTTTATCGGTAAAGACGCCCTTGCGAGGCAGGATGAGGCCTACAAAAAAATCCTGGCTGAAGATTATTCGCTGATAGCGAACCTTCCGAGGCGTATTGTTCCAGTGGCCCTTACGGGCAGGGGCATCGCCCGCCCGCCGGCAAAGGTTTTTGTCGCAGACAAGGGCGTCGGATTCGTTACCAGCGGAACAATGGTCCCGTACTGGGAAATCGAGGGCGAAGGGCTTTCCGGCAGGGTAACGGATGAACAGGCGATGCGGTCGATCTGTCTGGCCATGCTCGACAGCAACCTCCGCGAGGGCGACAGGGTGGAGGTCGAGGTTCGCGGCAAGCGGGCCGAAGCCGTTGTCGTCCCGTATCATATGCGGTCCGAAGCCCCTCCCTACGCCAGACCTATCCTGCACGACCACGCCCTCCCCGGCAGGGAGACCTACGCTGCCCGGCGGAGCGGACCGGTCAAGGCACACGACCTGCTCGAAAAGACGCTCGAAAACACCATCTGGCGGCAGCGAGAGTGCATCAATCTGATTCCTTCCGAGCAGACGCTCTCGCCAATGGCCAGGCTGATAAGCGTCATGGACCCCGCCTTCCGATATGCCGAACACAAGTCGCTCAAGGCATTCTACGACGCGGACGTTTTCTACTATCAGGGGACGGA
>CAYUYD010000066.1:2819-10812 GCA_964449105.1 uncultured Planctomycetaceae bacterium
GACGGATTTTATCGAGGCCGTCGAGACCCTGCTGGAGGACGAACTGCGGCAGTTCCTAGGCTGCGAGCAGGTCGAGACCCGCGCCGTCAGCGGGCAGATGGCCAATGCGGTCGTCTTCAGCGCGATGGTCGATTACATCAACCGGACCGACAGGAAGGTCGAGCCGAGGCGCATAGGATGCGTGATGAACAATCACATCATCAGGGGCGGGCACCTCAGTTCCCAGCCGATGGGCGCGCTGCGGGATTTCGTCGCGCACGACGGGCGAACGGAAAAGCCGGCGGCGGTCAATTTCCCGGTCCTGCCGGAAAACCCGTACAAAATCGACGTTCCCGCCTGCCGGGAACTGCTGGAACGATACAGGCCCGAACTGATTATCTTCGGAAAGAGCGTGGTCCTGCACCCCGAACCGGTGGCCGAGATCCGCTCGTTCGTGGACGAACTGGGCATAGACGCCGTAATTATGTACGACATGGCCCACGTGCTGGGGCTTGTCGGGCCTCACTTCCAGGAACCCTTCGCCGACGGCGCAGACATCGTAACCGGCTCGACACACAAGACCTTCTTCGGTACGCAGCGAGGCGTCGTCGCCTCGAATTACGCCGAGCAGGACGAGCGCTATCATCTATGGGAGGCGGTTCGTCGCAGGACGTTCCCCGGCTCGGTAAGCAACCACCACCTCGGCACGCTGGTCGGGCTGCTGATGGCTGCCTACGAGATGAACCATTTTAAGGATGAGTATCAGCGGAAGGTTCTGTCCAACGCCAAGGCCCTTGCCGGCGCGCTGAAACGCTGCGGGATGGACGTAGCCGGCGATGCGAACGTCGGTTATACACAGACGCATCAGGTAGTCGTTCACGTCGGTTACGGCCTGGGGCCTGAAGCGGCCAGGAGACTTGAGCGGAATAATATAATCGTCAATTACCAGGCCGCCCCGAATGAAGAAGGCTTCACTGCCGCCGGCGCTTTGAGGCTGGGAGTGGCCGAGATGACCAGGTTCGGAATGACCGGGGGCGATTTCGAAACCGTTGCACAATTCATCGCGGATGTGGTAGTTAATGACAAGTCGGTAAAGCAGGAAGTAAAGTCATTCAGAGGCGGATTCACCGACCTGAAGTTCTGCTTTACCGGCGGGGAATTTGACGGGATTATGGGAAAATTGCACGGGCTTATATAGATGTCGGGTGCCGTGGCCGCGGTGTTTGAGGCCACGTTTGTTCAGGTATGGATGGTTTGTCGTGGCCGCAAACACCGCGGCCACGGCACCCGGCGATAGTTTTGGAAAAGGAGAAAATGATGGTTCCGGCGGAATTGAGATACACGAAGAGTCACGAATGGGCGAAGGCCGAAAAAGGCAATATGATAACGGTGGGAATCACCGAACACGCAGTCGAACAACTCGGCGACGTTGTTTTTCTTGAGTTGCCCGCAGTCGGCGAAGGCGCAAGGGCCGATTCGCCCTTCGGCGTGGTCGAGTCGGTCAAGGCCGCCGTCGATCTGAACTCGCCCGTTACCGGCGAGGTGGTCGAAGTCAACGAAGACCTCACCGCCAGCCTGGACCTGCTGGGAAAAGACCCCTACGGGGCTGCGTGGATGATAAAGATAAAGACCGACGGCGACGCCGATTTCAAAAAACTAATGTCCGCCAAAGAATATGAAAAATTCGTAAAAGAACAAGACGCGCACTGATGATTTTCAATTTGCGGACGACATGCAGATATATGCCCAAGGTGTATATGAACAGGTTAGAGAAAGAGTTAAGGAATGACTACCTGGATTGTTCTTGTAGTTGGTTTAATGGCAATTGCATGGATTGCGTTGGAAGTTCTTGCTAGAACCCACCGTGTCCTGTACAAGGACGTTCCTTTGGTACGCCTTTTTCGACGTTATGTTAGCGACTCCGTACCACACGGGAGAGACGGTAGCAGTATAATGATACTCCACAGAGCCTCGAACACTCTCGTCCAGGTCGAAAAGACACTTTCCAAAGGAGCAGAACAACCCCCAATGGCAAACCTGCGTGTGCTCAAGAAGGGGGCATCCGAACCACGTTGGAATCCACAAGGAATCAAGTCTCGCTTGCTAGCCTGTGGTTTGGGAATACGGCGATCACCAGATAGAATGGTTGCAGTGCCGATTTGGAGTTTGCCGTCTCATAAGGCTGGCGTTGTTCTGCTTGAAATTGAGTGCGGTGCTTCGCTGTCAAAGGTCGAAGAAGCAATTGAACAGATTATCCTGGAAGATCCTGCCCTTGCTGAGGATCCTCGATTCGACCTATGGTGTGAGAATTGCGCACAAACCCTATGTTTCGGAAAATTCGAAGAGGAGTAGCACTTGGGGAAATAAAGGGAAATAGAAGGACAGACCCGTAGGGTCGTCTTTCTTAGCCACGGGCGGAAGCCCGTGGAAAAGGATCGCCCGACAAATTCAAGCCCCGTATGGGGCGTCTTATTCCATAACAAGCCATTACGCCAATAGTACCCAAGGCGCCCCGCTGGGGCTTGTACATATTGATTGATTTTACCACGGGCTGCCGCCCGTGGCTAAGAAAGACGCCACTAACGCGGCTGGAAAATAGGAAACCGCTTTGCTCTGTTTTCAACAGAGCAGGACCGTCCCGGTTTGATACGTCAGGACACATTAATCGGCTTGGCGAACTTTTGCCGCATCTGCCGCTCCCAATCAGATTCTGTCGCCTTCAGGAAGTCTGAGAATAAAGGAAACTCGGCCTTGCTCTTCTCATATTCGGCAACGATGGTTTCCTGAATGCGACGTTTCATCCTGACGCAATCAAATGTCTTCGTTTTCGTCGCCATAGGTCATCTCCAGAGGGCTGCGAATTTCAATCTGCGGGTAGCCGTTCAGCAGATTAATCGCATTGTATTTGTGAATCCTGTCGTAGTTGACAATATGTTTAAAATTCCAGCTAAGCACTAAATCCGCGCCGGCCATAGTCGCCGTGGCCACATGGATGGCATCGTCTCTCGAGGACTGTTCCAAAATGCCCATCTCGATATAAGCATTTGCCAAGGCGTCGATCTCGGCGTTTTCTTCGACGTACTCCACCGAATCGGGATCAAGCGATTCCAGGACCAGTTGAACCTTCTTCGGCGCCCGGGAAACCTCTCGCAAAATCATCCTCGACACCAAAACAATAAAATCGCCCACTTTCGCACGCTCGAAAAAGCGACGACTGGCGTCGGCAAACTCATCGTCCTGTGTTCCGCCAAATACAGATGTGTCAACATACACGCGAATCCTGCGCATTACATTCTCCCTATCCATATGCTACAGGTATCTTGCGGACAAATCAATCCGGCTAACCGGATTAAACCGGGAAACAACCCGGGCTGTTTTCCCCTGCGATTACTGCTCCACAAACTTTTTGAACAGTGCCAGTCCTTCTTCGATTTCGCCGACGTCGATTCCCGAATACGCCAGGCGGATGTAGAGTTCCGTCTCGCCGGGCAGGGGCCGACCGAAATGCCGACGGGTACAGAACGAAACGCCCGTTTCATGCAAGGCCGCCTTCCTGAACTGCTCGTAATCCGTCAGGCCCTTGTTCCTCATCGCCCCCGTCGCGTTCGGGAACAGATAAAAGGTCGCGTTGGGCTTGAAGCAGCGGATGCCCTCTATCGTGTTGAGGATTTCGACGGCCTTGTCGCGGCGTTCCTTCAGGATTCGCAGTATCTTCTCCGACCCGGACTTATCGCCGGTAAGGGCCTCGATCGCGCCGTACTGGATGAAGTGGTTGGAGCATGACTCGTCGTTAACGTTCAGTTTGGCGATGGTGTCGATGAGGTCTTTAGGCCCGACGGCCGCTCCCAGCCGCCATCCCGTCATGGCGAATCGCTTGGAGAAGGTGTAAAGGATAAGGCATCTTTCGGCCATGTCGGGCAGGGACGCCAGCGAGCGGGATCGCCCCTCGTAGCGGATGTCGAAATAGGCTTCGTCGCAGAGCACGAACAGGTCGTGCCTCTGCGCCAGTTCGGCCACCTTCTGCAACTCTTCGTCCGAACATTCCGCTCCGGTGGGATTCTGCAGGTCGTTTAGCACCAGCAGGCGCGTCTTCGGCGTGATGGACTGCTCAATCTCGTCCAGATTGAGTATGAAATTGGTTTGCCCTTCGACGTACCTGTAAGGTTTCGCAACCCCGCCCTGGAACTCTATCTGCGATTCGTAAATCGGATAGCCTGGGCTGGGATAGAGCACCTCGTCGCCCGGATTCATCATCGCCAGGAAGAACTTATGGATGACGGGTTTCCCCCCCGGCTGGATGGCGACGTTCTCCATAGAATAGTCGCCGCCGTGCGAGCGGTTGACGTCGTCGGCCAGCAGTTCCCTCAGCCGCGGAATGCCGTAATTCGAGCAGTAGCCGGTCTTTCCGTCCTTCATCGCCCGAACGGTCGCCTCTATGATGTTCTCCGGCGTCCTGATGTTCATGTCGCCGAGGTGGAAGGGATAAATCCTGTTCCCTTTGGCTGCATGGGCAGCCGCCTCGGCCGAGACGGCAAAGGCCGTCTCCGTCCCTAACCGCGATAGACGCTGTGCGAGTTTCGTGAACATAGTTCCGTATATTTAACTCATGTTCAATATCCTGTCCAGGTTTTTTGGCGGGCGCCGTGATTCTTGATTTATCCGGTGAATCCTGATATGAAGTGCTTCTTCGATGTTGCAACAAAGATTGCACGGTTTTGGAAAAAACGAACAAGATAGCAGGATTACAGGGATTACAGGATTACAGGGATTTTCTTTTATTTATTTGTCCTGTAATCCTAAAATCCCCGTAATCCCGCTATATTTCCTCCACGGCGGCTGGGTCTTATCAGTCAAAGGGTTCTGTTCAAACATTATTACAGGTTGCCAGAAAATGCCTTTTATAGCCAACACGGACCGGCAGCGTGAAGAAATGCTCAACGAGTTGGGCATGAGCGCCGCCGACCTCTTTTCCGACATCCCCGCCGATCTGCGATGTAAGCGGCTGCAAATCGGAGCGGGTTTGAGCGAGCAGGAAGTCCGCCGGCATCTTGCGGTATTGTCCGACAGGAACCGCTCCGGGCTTATCAGTTTCCTCGGCGGGGGATTTTACGACCACTTCATACCGGCAGCAGTGGAGGCGCTGGCTTCGCGGAGCGAGTTCTACACCGCCTACACGCCCTACCAGCCGGAGGTCTCGCAGGGAACGCTCCAGGCGATCTACGAATACCAGTCTGCCATCTGCCGGCTGACCGATATGGAGGTCGCAAACGCCTCGCTCTACGACGGCGGCACGGCGGTGTATGAGGCCGTGATGATGGCGATGCGGATTACAGGGCGGAATCGCGTAATCGTCGATAAGACCGTCAACCCCGTCTATCGAAAGATGCTGCAATCATACACCGGCAACCTCGGCATCGAATTCGTCCAGACGCCCTGGTGCGAAGGCCTGGCCGACCGCGAGAAGATCGGCGCCGAACTGGACGACAAGACCGCCGCCGTCGTCCTCCAGAACCCGAACTTCTTCGGATGCCTCGACGATTTCACCGACCTGGCCGAGACCGTCCACAAACAAGGGGCTTTATTAATTGTCTCGGTCTATCCGATTTCTCTCGGTATCGTCAAGACGCCGGGGCGGATGGGCGCCGACATCGTCGTCGGCGAGGGCCAGAGCCTGGGCCTGCCCCTGGCCTTCGGCGGACCTTACCTGGGATTCATGTCCACGAGACAGAAGTTCGTCCGCAAGATGCCCGGACGGATCGTCGGAAGAACGGTCGATACCGACGGGCGGGACGGATTCGTACTGACGCTTCAGACGCGAGAACAGCACATCCGCCGCGAAAAGGCCACCTCCAACATCTGCACAAACGAGGGGCTGTGCGCTCTGACGGCGGCCATCTACATGAGCCTGCTGGGGGCCGAAGGCCTGCGAGAACTGGCGCAGATATGTGCCGACAAGGCCAACTACGCCCAGAAGCGGCTGCTGGAAATACCCGGCGTAACGACGCACTTCCCGAACCGCTGGTACTTCAACGAGTTCGTCCTCCGCCTGCCGGTCGCAGCCGAGAAGGTCATCCGCCGACTGCTGGAGCGGGGGATATCGGCCGGTTTCCCGCTGAGCCGATACTACGACGGGATGGAAAATTCGCTCCTTATCGCACTTACAGAAAAGCGCACGAAGGAACAGATCGACCTGCTGGCTCACGTGCTGGAGGTCAGTTTGTGATTGCGGATTGCGGATTGCGGATTGCGGATTGAGGCGAGGACAATTGTATGTTCAACTTCCTGAAAAGACGCCGTTTCCGAAAGCTTCTGGCTGGCGCTGACTTCGAGTTCGCTGCCGAATGGCTGGGCGAGGTCTTCTCAGGGAAGATAATCCCGAAAGAATTGGCGGCGATCTTGGACACGTATTGCGAAACCCCGTGTCTTGACAACGCGGTGCACCTCGTAGAGTTTGACCCCCAATTAGCCATGTTTTTTGTCGAGAGTCATTTTCGCCGGCGAATGAAGGGGATGTACCAGCATGTGGAAAATAATGTTCGGCTATTCCGCCGCTTGAAAACAGATAACGATAGTAACGGTTAACTATCTGAAGGATTGAGTTAATGAAATTGATTTTTGACAAATCGGTTCCCGGTCGTCGGGCGTACAGGCCCGCCGGTAACGACATAGACGCCCCAGCCGGTATCCCGGACCGCTTCAGGCGGGAAAAACCCGCGGCGCTCCCGGAACTGTCCGAACTGGACGTAGTGCGACACTTCACCGAACTTTCACGCCGGAATTTCGGCGTCGATACCGGCTTCTATCCGCTCGGCTCCTGCACCATGAAGTACAACCCGAAGGTAACCGAGCGCATCAGCCATTATCCCGGCTTCGTCCATCTGCACCCCCTGTTGCCTCAATTGCCCGGCGGGGAAATGCTGGTCCAGGGCGCGCTTGCCGTACTGCACGACATCGACCTTATGCTGCGAGAGATTTGCGGTATGGCGGCATTCACCATGCAGCCGCTGGCCGGTGCGCACGGCGAACTGACCGGCGCGATGATTATCGCAGCCTATCACGCCGATAAAGGCAACGACAAGACGACTATTCTTATCCCCGACAGCGCACACGGAACCAACCCCGCAAGCGCGGCAATCGCCGGATACGATGTCAGGACCATCCCCTCCGACGAGACCGGCGTGATGGACGCCGGCGCGCTTGCGGCGGCTATGAACGACAAAGTCGCCGGCGTCATGCTCACCTGCCCGAATACGCTGGGGCTGTTCAATCCTCGGATAGCGGAAATCTGCCGGATGGTTCATGACATCGACGGGCTGATGTACTACGACGGTGCGAACCTCAACGCGCTTCTTGGTCGATGCAGGCCCGGCGACATCGGCTTCGACATCGTTCACGTGAACCTGCACAAGACCTTCGGTACGCCCCACGGCGGCGGCGGACCAGGCGCCGGTCCGGTCGGCGTCTGCGAAAAACTCATTCCATACCTGCCGACTTCCGTCATCTGCGACCGGCCCGACGGGTCGTACTGGCTGGATTATGATCGCCCGAAATCCATCGGGTACATCGCGCCGTTCTACGGAAACTTCACTGTCATACTCAAGGCGTACATCTATATTCTCATGCTCGGGGCGAAGGGGCTGGAGAGAGTCTCGGAAAACGCCGTCCTGAACGCCAATTATCTGAAGGAAAAACTCAAACCATACTTCGACCTGCCGTTCGGACAGACCTGCAAGCACGAGTTCGTCCTGTCGGCGTCTCGCCAGGCCAAAAATGGCGTCCGCGCACTGGACATCGCCAAGGCGCTGATCGACCGCGGTATCCACCCGCCGACGGTCTATTTCCCGTTAATCGTGCCCGAAGCAATGATGATCGAACCGACGGAAACGGAAAGCAAAGAAGTCCTGGACGCCTTCATCGCCGCGATGATCGAAATTGCCGAACTGGCCGAAAGCAGCCCTGCCGAAATTACCGCCTGCCCGCGAACGACGCCGGTCGGACGGCTCGACGAGGCGCT
>CAYUYD010000067.1:0-5377 GCA_964449105.1 uncultured Planctomycetaceae bacterium
AGACGCTCGAAGATGCCCTTGGCTACGCTGCCCAAGGCAACGTCGGCCTGCGTACAGGAAGGGCCAGCGGTGTCGTGGTGATCGACGTGGACCCCGGCGCGGACG
Organism: uncultured Planctomycetaceae bacterium; assembly: GCA_964449105.1. Lineage (GTDB taxonomy): Bacteria > Planctomycetota > Phycisphaerae > SM23-33 > SM23-33 > JAUWNJ01. The sequence continues at coordinate 106 of CAYUYD010000067.1, forward strand.
TTTCGGATATGAACCTGCCGGGCACGGTCACTGCGCTGACGGGGCGCCCCGGTGCATACCATCTTTATTATTTTTGTGACCAGCCTCTGGGCAACTCCAGCGGCAGGCTCGGCCCGCATATCGACGTAAAGGCCGACGGCGGGCAGGTGGTGTTCCCCGGGTCGGTGCATCCCGACACAGGCGCTTTATACACTTGGGCGGAAGGTCACGAGCCATGGAATGTAGAGATCGCCGCCCTGCCGGCCGAGGTCATCGAGCGGCTGCGGTCGAAGGCTAAACCCAAGACCGCGCCCATCGCGCCGCCGACGCCACCGACCAAGGAAATCCCCGCCAAGGCCAGGCACTACGCCCAGACTGCGCTGAAAATGGAACTGCATGCCGTATCCACGTCCCCCGCCGGCGTTCGTAACGAAACGCTGAACAAAGCAGCCTTCAGCCTGGGCACGCTGGTGGGCGGCGGATACCTGGATCGTACCGAAGTTGAAGAGGCATTGATGGCCGCCGCTGGGGCATGCGGATTGGTTGATGACCCCGACGACGGTCCGGAGAAGACCCGTAACACCGTACGCTCGGGCCTACAGGCGGGAATGGCCCAGCCCAGGCACATCGAGGTCAAGCCGACACCTTCCGTGGCCGGTGATATACCCGCAGGCGACTACATCCTGACACCCGGACCGCACAAGGACGACGATGACAACCACATCGAGCAGTCCAGCGCGGACTTTGCGGACGAAGTCATCTCGCGGCTGCCGGAAGATGCGATCTACCGCCGCGACTTCATCCCCGGCGAAATCATCGGCGCGACCGGCAAGCACAAGTGGGTGGAGTTCGCCATCGACCGCATGCGCATTCTGGTCGACAGCCACGTCAAACTCGGCAAGTGGGTAACCAGCCGGAAGACCCAGGAGCAGGCGCTGCTCTACCAGGCCTCCACCAAGGATCACGCCGGCCTGGTCGTCGCCTACACACAGAACGCCCCCGGCGTCCGCGACCTGCACCTGATGGTGCCGTACCCGGTCTACGGCCCGGATTTTCGGAGAATTGAGCCGGGCTGGCATGACGGCCTCTATTACGACGAACCGGAAGACCTCCGCGACCTGACTGCTGAGACAGACTGCGAGGTAATCCATAATGTCCTGCACGACCTGGTGGTGGACTTCCCATTCAAGACGCCGGCGGACCGCGAGAACTTTTTCGGCCTCCTGCTCACGCCCATCGTGGCGCCCGCCATCGACGGCAACCGTCCGATGCACCTGCTCAACGCTCCTCTGGAACGGACGGGCAAGAGCAAACTGGTCAACGAGGTGCTCGGTCTTATCGTCACCGGCAGGGACACGCCCTCCATGCAGATAACCGACCGGGAGGAGGAGCGTGAAAAACGCATCCTGGCAATGCTGCTCCAGGGCGAGACGCTCATGCACCTGGATAACCTGCCTCACTACGTCGACTCCCCGGCCCTGGCCAGTCTGCTGACGACCAAGTACTTCCTGGGCCGCATCCTGGGATTCTCCCGGAACGTGTCGTTGCCCAACAACCTCACCATCATCGGCAGCGGCAACAACGTGCAGGCCTCCGGCGAAATCGCCAAGCGGGTCGTGCCTATCATGATCGAACCGACGTCGGCCAATCCTGAGGCCCGAACGGACTTCCAACATCCCGATATCCGCACCTATGCCAGGCAGCAACGGCGCGTCGTCCTGGAATGCCTGCTGGGGCTGGTGGAGAACTGGCTGGCGGCGGGTAGGCCTGCACACGCCAACCGGCTGGGTGGCTTTGAAAGCTGGTCGGAGACCGTCGGGGGCATTCTCCAGGTCAACGGCCTGCGGAAGTGGCGGACGAACGAGGCCGGGTGGAGGGAACGCGCCAACCCAGGCGGTTCCGAGATGGAAATCTTTGTCAAAGCATGGCACGAGGGTTTTAAGAGCCAGGAAGTGGAACCTCAAGATCTGCGCGAACTGGCCAGAAGCTGCAAGATTTTCGGGCATGTGTTCGCCAAACGCACCGACGCGGCCATCAACGTCGCCTTCGGCCGCATGCTCAGTCGCCACACCGATATGCCGGTGGCGTCCTGGTATATCCGCCGGTCGGGGGCGAGCAACCACCTGAAGTACCACCTCAAGGAGATTAAGTGACCCACGGCGGGACAACAAACTGGCGCACACGGGCCGAATCGGAGGCGGCGAATTCTCCCGATTCTCCGCATTCTCCCTGCCAGCAGGGAGAATCGGGGAGAATCAGGGAGAATGAAAACGCGATTCTCCCTGGCGCAACAGCCTGTCAAATAAGCAACTTACGATACAAGAGGGAGAATAGGGAGAATTCTTCACAGCTTTACATGTGCGCAGGCGCAACGCGTGTGAACACGATATTGAATACGGCTGGCGCACCCCCCGAATCTCCCAATCCTCCCTCGGCCTCCCTGTGGACAGCGCTTGTCAACAAGGAGGACATCTACGCCATCGCCTACCGGCTGGCCCTGCCGTCTACCGACTCCGTGAACGCTTGGCGGATGGCCGCCCTGCGTATCACCCGGTCCGAGGCGTTCATCCAGACCGTGCCGCAAGACGTGCCCCTGACTCGGGACGACTGGGAGCGGTGGAAGGCGATGGAGGCGTCGCCCCGCAAGCTGCTCAGCCTATTGCGGAAACTCATCTATGGGGTGCAGATATGGGACTGACCAATGTTAAGAAAATGCTGGCTTTGACGGGCCCGCCCTCGGCGCGACCGGTGCATCGCCCGAACATGCCCCCGCCCCTGGATGTGGTGGTTCTGAAACACTGCCGCTGTATCGACTGCCGCAACTTCTCGCAGGTCGGCCAGGACTACTTCTGCTCCGAGTACATCGGCGGCACGAAGGTTACGTGGGCGACAGGCAAACGCGAATGCGACCCACCTCCCGATGCCTGGCACTACTGCTCGCGTTACCACGGCGTGCAGTCTAGCCGGGACTCCGATTGCAGTCTCGGCATGGACTCCGATTGCAGACCGGCGCGGACTCCAAATGCAGTCATGGCGCTGACTGGAATTGCAGTCATGCCCGAGACTCAAAATGCAGTCTCGGCGCGGACTGGAATGCAGTCTGGCCGAGACTCAAATTGCAGTCATGCCCAAGACTCAAATTGCAGTCATGCCCAAGACTCAAATTGCAGTCTCGGCGCGGACTCCAAATGCAGTCTCCGCCCAGACTCCTTTTGCAGTCTCCGCCCCCAGGTCAGCAAGGACGTTTGGGTATGGCCCAAGGATACGCACCAGGCGGCGCAGGTTGGCGCAGGTTCAACGATCGCGCCGGAGGCCGAGCAACTGGACGACGACGAGGAACTGATATGAAAGGTGTGAACATGGGCAAGGTGGGCAAGATGTAAATAGGTACTCCGCAAGGACTTACGTCGGAAGACCGCGGCGGGAACAGTCATAGCCAATAAGAGATTCGGTCGGTCGTGAAAAACTAAACTGCCATTGATGTAACTACTTGAAAGGAATAGACATGCAAATCGAGCTTCGGGACATCGACCGAGTAAAGGTTTACCCAGGCAACCCCAGAATTAACGACGCCGCCGTGGACGCTGTCGCGGCCAGTATCCGGGAGTTTGGCTTCCGCCAGCCGATTGTCGTGGACGAGGCCGGCGTCATCATCGTCGGCCACACGCGGTACAAGGCGGCGCTGAAGATGGGGCTCAAGCAGGTGCCCGTCCACGTCGCCAAAGATTTGACGCCCGAGCAGGTGAAGGCCTATCGCATCGCGGACAACAAGACGGCGGAACTGGCCGAGTGGAACATGGAACTGCTGCCGCTGGAGTTGAAGGACCTTCTGGCGGCGGACTTCGACCTGTCGCTGCTGGGGTTCGATGCCGACGAACTGGCCAAGATTCTCGACCCCGACGGCACGCAGGGCCTGACGGACCCCGATGATGTTCCGGCGCCGCCGGACGAGGCCATTACCAAGCCTGGCGACCTGTGGCTCCTGGGCAACCACCGGCTGCTGTGCGGCGACAGCGGTAAGCCCGAGGACGTGGACCGCTTGCTGGACGGCGCGAAGATTCACCTGGTCAATACGGACCCGCCGTATAACGTGGGCGTCGCGTCCAGGAGCAACAATGCCATCGCCGCCTCCGGCGACAGGCCCATCGGCCAGCAGGGCATGGACATTGCCATCCGAACCGGGACGCACAAGACGGACAAGAAGCTCCGGGCCAAGGACCGTTCGCTGGTCAACGATTTTATTTCCGACGATGAGTTCGCCCGACTACTCCGCGTGTGGTTCGGGAACATCCAGCGCGTGCTGGAGCCCGGGCGGTCCTTCTACATCTGGGGCGGGTACTCCAACATCTGGAACTACCCCAACGCGCTGAAGGAAAGCGAACTGTACTTCTCCCAGATGATCATCTGGGTCAAACAATGGCCCGTCATAACCCGCAAGGACTTCATGGGCAACCATGAATGGAGTTTCTATGGATGGAGGGAAGGCGCGGCCCACAAGTTCTTCGGCCCCACCAACATCACGGACGTGTGGAGCATAAAGAAGGACAATCCGCAGGGATACCTCCATTTAACCCAGAAACCGGTCGAGTTGGCGGTTCGCGCTCTCCAGTACTCGTCGCTAGTCGGCGAGAACGTTCTGGACTTATTCGGCGGCTCGGGCAGCACGCTAATCGGCTGTGAACAGACAGGGCGGAAGGCATTCCTCATGGAGATCGACCCGCTGTATTGCGATGTGATAAAGCAGCGTTACGAGACGTTCACGGGCGGGAAGGCCGATCTGGTCGCAGCCGGGCAAGTTGCGGAGGCGATTGCCTGATGGTCGCGGTCGCCTGCCCCATCTACGAGATTAACCTGCCCGCGGCGAAGGAGTTCTGCCGCCGCTGGCACTACAGCGACATCTTCCCGCCGCACTGCATCGTCAACCTGGCCGTCAATGACGCCCAAGGACTGGCGGGCGTGGCGCTGTGGGGCTGGGGCACGCGGCCCAGGCACACCATCCAGAAACTCTTTCCGTCCCTGAACACCGGCGACTACTGGGAACTGGCCCGCCTGTGTATGCGGGATGACTGCCCGCGAAACAGTGAAAGCGCATTTTTGGGCCAGTGTGCGAACTGGATGAAGGTCCACCACCCGGAGCGAAAGTTACTATTCACCTGGGCGGACGGTATCAGGGGTAAGCCGGGATACGTTTACCAGGCCTCCGGCTGGCTGTACGGCTGGTACATCACTACGGAGATATATCTGACTGCCGACGGCGAGCCGGTTCATCCCCGCCTGCTCATCACCCGCTACG
>CAYUYD010000067.1:5387-10733 GCA_964449105.1 uncultured Planctomycetaceae bacterium
GTGGACGAGGCTGGGCCTGCGTAAGGTTTGGGGCAGGCAGTTCCGTTATGTGCGGTTCCTCTGCGGCCACAAGGAACGCAAACGCTTGTTGAGAGAAAGTTCGGTCGAGTGGACGCGGATGTACCCCAAGCACGCCGACCTGATGTGGCGGATAGACGCCGGGGAGGGGTCAAGAGAGACCCGCGATGCGCCCAGCATCGAGAGGTCGGGGCGGTTCCGACACCCGGCTTTGCCGCTGTGGAAAGATGAAGCGGATCACAAGAGCGCCCCGGCCGAGTTGACCGGGGCGAACGGAGGGACGAACTGATGGTTGCGGCCGCTCTAAGTCTCCGAATGAGTGGGGTCGGACACGAATGTCGCGGTTTCCCAACCGTCCAGATATTCCTCGACGGCCCATCGGACTATCTGGCTGGGCGTTATCGTGCGGCCCCGGTCGGCGGTTTCCTTGGCGGTCTGCTTGACCAGCCGCTGGTACAGGCTGGCCGGAAAGACCGCATGCACGTGGACCGTATTCTTCGCCAACTTCTTCATGGCTTACGCGACCTCCTTCCCGGACTTCGGCGAGCTCAGTCGAGCCGCGGCGGTGCGAGCGGCGATGCCCGCGGGGGTCAACTCGAAGTGGCCCCGGTCGGTCTTGCGGAAGCGGCTCTTGTCGCCTTTGGCTGCGATCTCGCGGATGATGGCCGCGTAGATGGTTGCCGCCGGCGTCTTGCCGTCGGTCTTCCACAGGCCCGACTCCAGCATCCGCTTGACCATGTCGGCCGTGTTCATGGGCTTGCCGGCCTCGGCCAGGACGGTTACGGCCGCAGCCAGCCCGCTGGTGCGATGCGGGGTCGCGCCAGGTTCGCGCGTGGCGCGTTTTCCGGTGGGTTTTGCGTCATGGGTCGGCTTCGCGCCAACCTTCGGACCCGCGCCAATGTTGGCGGCCTTGGCGTCGCCGGCATCCTTCTTCGGGTCTCCGGCTTTGACAAGGATGACCAGGTTGTCCGGCATGCCCGGCCATCTGGCGGCCTTGCCGCGCAGTTTTTGGGCGGACTTGATCCGCACGGACTTCTTCGTAACCAAGTTCGTCCCGTCCCAGCCGCCGCGGGGGTTCTCCTTGTCGATGCGGACAGGGACGATGTTCCCGCTTACCTTGGCGCTGTAGACCACACCCGTCTTCACTTCGTGCTTCTTCATGTCATGCTCCTCATCGTTGAGCCCGGCTCCATGCGTCCCTACAGGGATCGCCAAGGTCCGGGCGGGTTATTTGATTCCGGCTTCTTCGCAGAGGGATTTGTACTGGTCGCCGAGTATGTTCCGGATAGTGTCGGCGAACCACCCGACCTCGCGGTTCACGCCTTCGTCCTTGACCTTGACGCCGCGAAGGTTCATCGCGATTACGGCTGCCGCCTGCGGCGACATGCAGTCCTGTACCAAATCCTGCAGCGCGTTCGCCGGCTCAACCGGGTCGCGGTGTTCCGGTCCCGCTTTGACGGCTACGGCCTTCGGGCCGGTGTCTGTTATCCGGTGCGCGACCGGCTTGCAGCCCAGCCCGTGGTCGCGGTCCCAAAAGGCGAGGATTTCCTGGTCGCTGTATCCCTTGTCCCGCAGGTACTTCAGGTCGCTGGGCTCGTACATGGGATGCTTGGCGATGCGGTCGGCGATGGTTGTCTTACTCTTGTTCGTTCCGGTTTTCTTCGCAGTCATGGTTTTTTCCTTTGTGTTAGGCGTTTTTGTATTTCGCATGTTCATTATGTTTTTCCTTGGCTAGTTGTTTGCGGCGGCCCGGAGGCACTCGTCGCGGTGGGCGCGGGCCTCATCTACCAGTGCGGCCAGTTCGGGGTCGTTTTCGATGTTCCGCTCGCGGAGCGCATCGACCATTGCGTCCAGGATGTCGGCGGCGTCGTGGAGGGCTTTTCGCGCTCGTTTTTCTTTTGCTGGTGTCATGGTTCGTCCTTTCATGGGTTAGTCGCCGAGCTGCTGAATCAGCCGGTAATAGTCGTGGATCATCGAGTTCGTCCCGCGACCGCCGTCCAGCGCCTCCTGGATGGCCGTCGCCACAGCGAACTGCTCTTTCTCGTTGCGTGCGCTGGCGGTCAGCGTGCGGATGCGGTTGTGCACGCCGAACCGGCCGGTACGGGGCGTGGACATGGTCACCTCGATGACCGTGGTGCCGCTCTTGCGCTGGATGATGCCGGTGGCACCGTTTTCGCCTTCGATGTCGATTCGCATAATTCTCATGGCATGTTCCTTTCACTCTGCGTTGAGGGCCAAAATCGTGCTGGGCGTGTACCCGCATCGGCGGGCCTCGGCGTTGATGGACTTGCGGATTTTGCTGCCGGGCCGGTTGGCGTCGTATATGGCGGCCAGGCGTTTCCAGCCGAGCCGTTCGATTCGGCGTCCCAAGCGGGTCTTGGCCATCAACCATTCGTAGGATTCCAGGCTTCGCTGCGCTACGCCTTGGCGAGCCGGAGCGGCCTTTTTCGTCGTTGTTTTTCGCATCGTTTTTCCTTTCGTATTGTTCATTCGATTTCCCATGTTGACGATCCGATCAGGCCATGGAACTGCAAACCCGCCAAGTCAATTCCTGAAAAAACATGCAGATTTACCAATGTCACATGGCTTTGCAGGTGCGCGACTTATGTCAACTGACGAGAAAATCATGCAGATTTCCGAAGATTCCAGCGGCGACATTCCGGCCCCGGCCGCCCCTGGGCGTATCGACCCGGCCGCGATGACGGTGGCCCAGGCGGCCAAGGTGCTGTCGACCGTCGGCAACGGGCCTATTACGGAAGAAATGATTCGCCGGCACATCGAGGCCGGAGCGCCCACGACGGCCGATGACCGCATCAACCTGGTCCACTACGCGGCGTGGCTGAACCAGGCTTCGTCCGCCAAGGCGGACTTCGCCCTGGCAATCCGGCACGAAGAGCCGGGCAGACCGGACTTGTCACGGCGTAGTTCCGAAGGAACGGAGCCGGATGGCGATTGATACGCGACAACTTTCACCGACGGAACTGGTGCGGATGCTGAACTCAACGCCCCTGGGCGTGGTAACCGGCATTTCCAAACTCAACCGCCAGATGAACACCGCCGGCTTTCGCATCGGCGACGGCAAGCGGATTCACCTGGTGCGCTACGTCGCGTGGCTGGCGCGGGAGCATGACAAACCCCAGCCGCCCAGGCTCACCGTGGAAGAGGCCCGGATGCGAGACCTGGCAGCCAAGAACGCAGCCCGCCGTGAGGCCCAGGACATCGGGGAAATTCCGCCGGTGGAGAACATGGAGCGCCGGGAGAAGGCGTGCGGTGACTTCCGGTTCTTCTGCGAGACCTACTTCCCCGACATATTCTACCTGCCCTGGTCCAACGACCACCTCCGCGTCATCGAGAAGATAGAGACGGCCGTCGTGCATGGCGGTCTGTTCGCCTTCGCCATGCCGCGAGGATCGGGCAAGTCGGTCCTGTCCCGCATGGCGGCGCTGTGGGCCATCCTTACGGGCCGGCGGAAGTACGTCTGCCTCATCGGCAGCGCCGCCGACCAGGCGAGGAGCCTGCTTCAGGGCATCCAGGCGGTACTCCTGCGCCCGCAGTCATCGCTGCTGGCGGACTTTCCGGAGGTGGTGCACCCCATCCAGGCCCTGGAGAATAGCGCCCACAAGCAGCGCGGTCAGCGCTATCAAGGGGAACTGACCTTCCCCATCTGGACGGCCGACAGGATTGTAATCCCCACCATACCCGGCAGCGCCGCCGGCGGTTCGGTCATCACAGTCGACGGCCTGGACAGCAACATCCGCGGCCAGCAGTATTCGACCATCGACGGGCGTGTGCTCAGGCCGGACCTGGTTCTTATCGATGATCCGCAGACGCGGGAGTCGGCCCAGTCGCTCAAGCAGACTGTCAACCGCATGGCCATATTGAACGGAGACGTCCTGGGGCTTGCGGGGCCGGGGTGCAAGATATCGGGCCTGCTGACCTGCACCAAAATCTACGCCGACGACTTAGCGGACCAATTGCTGGACAGGGAGAAGAATCCCGAATGGCAAGGCGAATGCACGAAGATGGTCTATAGCTTCCCTTCGGACGAGAAGCTCTGGGACCAGTACCAAGCCGTCCGTGTCGAGAGTTTTAATGCCGGCAACGGCGGCAGGGAGGCCACGGAATTCTATCAGCAGCGCCAGGCCGAGATGGACGCCGGGTCCGTCGTCGCATGGCCGGCGCGTTATAACGCCGATGAAATCTCCGCTATCCAGCACGCCATGAACCTGCGCTTCCGCGACCGCGAGGCGTTCTTCGCAGAGTACCAGAACGAGCCGCTCAGCCAGCAGATAGACGACACTGTCCTTACGCCGGAGAAGGTCGCCGAGCGGTTCAACGGTCGTAAGCGCGGTGAAACGCCGCTGGCCGCCGGCACGCTGACCATGTTCATCGACGTGCATGACGCAGTGCTGTTTTACTGCGTCTGCGGATGGGAGGAAGGTTTTACAGGCTACATCATCGACTACGGGACGTTCCCCGACCAGAAACGGATGTTCTTCACGCTCCATGATGCAAGGCACACGATGGGCCGTGCGTTCCCAGGCGCTGGTGTGGAAGGCGCCATACAGGCCGGGCTGGAGGAATTGGTCGGGCGATACCTCCAGAAGTCATGGCCGCGCGCCGGGGGCGGCGTGTTGCGGATCGAGAAGATGCTCGTGGACATGGGCTATAAGTCGGGCATCGTGGCCAACGTCAAGCACAAGGTCGGCGGCGCGGCTATGGTGCTGTCAAAGGGCATGGGCCTGCGTGCAGGCTCCAAGCCGATGAGCACCTACCGCCGCCATCCAGGAGAGGTCCACGGCCACAATTGGTACTTCCCCAACGTCAACAAGAGCAGCGAGTTCCCCCACGTGGCCTTTGACGCCAACTACTGGAAGAGTTTTGTTCACGCTCGTCTGGCGGTTGCGCCGGGCGATCCGGGGGCACTGACGCTCTTCGGCAAAGGCCAGAGCGAACATGCCTTGTTCGCAGAGCACGTCGCCGGAAGCGAGACCTGGACGCTGACGCACGGACACGGGCGAGATGTCCAGGAATGGAAAGCCCGCCCCACTCGCCCTGACAACCACTGGCTCGACTGCCTTGTCGGCTGCGCCGTGGCTGCATCCATCTGCGGCGTCAGCCTGCCCGGCATGGACGCCAAGCCCAAGCGGCAGAGAAAGCGATATACGCAGGAAGACTTCAGGAGAAGTTGATCATGGTTGAACAGACGGAACGCAAGAAATGGGACCAGGCGGAAAGCAATCGCGGCCTGGAGTGCCGGTCCTGCGGCTGTCGACATTTCTTCGTGATTTATACCCGCCGTGCTACGGGCGGCAAGCTCGTCCGACG